>NZ_JBEYHT010000005.1:0-205118 GCF_040635425.1 Streptomyces laurentii
ACAGCTGACATTTCCTCCGGCGTCACACGTCCCCAACGACACACCAAACCCGCAGGACACGCAACACCAACACGAACCTGACCAAGCCCTACTAGTTGCCCCAGTCTTGACTCCTCTCCAGCCTGTCTCTGGACCATGCTGTTGTAGGTGCCGTTCAGCGAGCAGTAGATGGCGTCCTTGAGTGGGGCGGGATTGGTCGGATCAGGTTCGACCCGAACCCCGACTGCCTTGATCGTGGATTTCGGGTTCGCCACCCTCCCCAACCCACCTCGTATCTCACCTGCGGAGTCCGGCCTGGCCTCACTGTCGCCTCGCCTTTCCCGCAGTACCAGTCCGGCTTGTCCTCTTTCACGGGGATGGGTGACTCGTCCACGTAATCGATGAGCGACACACTCTCCACCAGCCCACTTTCCGTCACATCAACGGGCTCGCCGCTTCCATCGACCGGCTGGACGCTGACGACGACTCCGATGATCGGGGACGCCTCTCCTTGCCGCCCACCCGTGTCAAGCACCACCGAGATCTTCGACACGGACGCCCACATCGCCGCCATTCCGTCCTCCTCTGCTGGAAGTCTCCATCGAACCGAGAACCGACCCCGCACACACCCGTCCGCCGTCGGCGCCTCCAGCGGCCACCTGCGGTGAGGCAAGGCGGTGGACAGGAGAAGGAACCCGCACTCCCCATCCCAGGCCGGCAGCTCCAACGGGACGTCCCAGCCAAGTCCGATGCCGGCTCCCCGATCATCGCCCGCCGCACGCCGCCGGGCGTGGCTACACTCCCGCCCGCTGGGCCACCAGAGCACAACGGACCCCATACGGAGCACACGCGGAAACGTCCATCAGCCGTGACCGAAGGTCACCGACACCGACCGCCGTGCGTAGTGCCCCAGGGGCTCGGACTCGACCTCGTCGTCCTCGTCCAGTTCCACCCGGGATACCAGCGGAACGTCTTCGCGGCGCCACATCCGTGAACACCTGGAGCGGCCCGCGCCCTCATGGGCGCTCGACGGCGCACTGTGTGCGCCGCGGCGAAGCGTGGTTCGGGCGAGGAGGTCCGTGAGACGGCCGACTCGGGTGCGCACGACCGCCGCGCGCCGGTTCCCAACCCCTACGCCTCACCCCTCCGGCCGCCCCCAAACCCGAATGACACGCACGTCTCACGCCGCACGCACGAGTCACCACCTTCATCAGGAGCCGTTACCCAGCCGTTATAAACGGGCATTTCATTCGCATTCCTCCCTGTTTCCCACGCCGCCTCGGCGGGAATTCCGCGCGGCGACGGCTCGCGCGACTATCACTCCCCTCGGACGCCCACAACCCCGCCTCGCCAGGAAGTTCGCCGACCCGCTCGGTAGCTTCGGCCCCCATGACCACAGCACACCCGATCTCCGCGCTCACCGGCCTCGACATCGGTCCGGCCCAGCTCAGGGACGGTGCCGACCTCTGGCGGCTCGCCCGTGACGCGGGCGGACTCGACGTCAACTCGCCCTACAGCTACCTGTTGTGGTGCCGGGACTTCGCCGGGACGACGGCCGTCGCACGCGACGACGCGGGGCGGGCGGTCGGGTTCATCACCGGCTATCTGCGGCCGGAGGCTCCGGGGGCACTGTTCGTGTGGCAGGTCGCCGTCGAGGATTCGTACCGCGGAACCGGGGTAGCCGGAGCACTGCTCGACGCTCTGGCCGCCCGTGTGGCGGCCGGACCCGGGCTCGTCCGGATCGAGGCGACGGTCACCCCGGGAAACGTGGCCTCCGACCGGATGTTCCGCTCGTTCGCCCGCCGGCACGGCGCCGGTGTGATCCGGGAGGTCCTGTTTCCGTCCGCCGCGTTCCCCGGGACGGCCGACGCCGACGACACCCACGAGCCCGAACTGCTGTATTCCATCGGCCCCTTGTCGTTCTGACCATGGACCTGCACCCCCATCCGGCCTGCACCCGAGCAGATTTGACGACACATCAGGCTTCCAGGGCGTCGCACCGCCACGCCCCTCATCCACCCCCCACCGCCACCGAACCGATTGCGGGAGTACGCGTGACCACCCTCAGCCCCCTCGTCCCCTCCGTCTTCGAGACCGTCGAGTCGGAGGTGCGCAGCTACTGCCGCGCCTGGCCCGTCGTCTTCGAACGGGCCAGCGGCAGCCGGCTGCACGACGAGCACGGGCGGCCCTTCCTCGACTTCTTCGCCGGCGCCGGCTCGCTCAACTACGGCCACAACAACCCCGTCCTCAAGCGGGCGTTGCTCGACTATCTCGCCTCCGACGGCATCACGCACGGCCTCGACATGTCGACCACCGCCAAACGCGACTTCCTGGAGGCCTTCCGCGCGACCGTCCTCGAACCCCGCGCCCTGCCCTACAAGGTGATGTTCCCCGGGCCGACCGGCACCAACGCCGTCGAGGCCGCGCTCAAGCTGGCCCGCAAGGTGACCGGACGGGAGACCGTCGTCTCCTTCACCAACGCCTTCCACGGCATGTCGCTCGGCTCGCTCGCCGTCACCGGCAACTCCGCCAAGCGCGCCGGCGCCGGGGTGCCGCTGCCGCACGCCACCCGGATGCCGTACGACCGGTACCTCGACGGGGCGATGCCGGACTTCCTGTGGTTCGAGCGGATGCTGGCCGACCCCGGCTCCGGCCTGGACCACCCGGCGGCCGTGATCGTCGAGACGGTGCAGGGCGAGGGCGGCATCAACGTGGCGCGCGCCGAGTGGCTGCGCGGGCTCGCCGACCTGTGCCGGCGCCACGACATGCTGCTCGTCGTCGACGACATCCAGATGGGCTGCGGCCGCACCGGCGACTTCTTCTCCTTCGAGGAGGCCGGGATCACGCCCGACATCGTCACCCTGTCGAAGTCCATCAGCGGCTACGGCCTGCCGATGGCGCTCTGCCTGTTCCGCCCGGAGCTGGACGTGTGGCAGCCGGGCGAGCACAACGGCACCTTCCGCGGCAACAACCCGGCCTTCGTCACCGCCACCGCCGCCCTCGACGCGTACTGGCGCGACAGCACGCTGCGCGACCGCACCCTCGGCCGGGCCGCGCGCGTCGAGCAGGCGCTGAGCGAGCTGTGCGGCGACGACGGACGGACCGCGCTCGGGTACCGGGGCCGCGGCCTCGTCTGGGGCCTGGAGTTCGCCGACGGCGAGCGGGCCGCGGCCGTGTGCCGGCGGGCCTTCGAACTCGGGCTGCTCCTGGAGACCTCCGGCCCGTACGACGAGGTGGTCAAGCTGCTGCCGCCGCTCACCGCGACCGACGACGAGCTCGACGAGGGACTCGGCGTCCTGACCCGCGCGGTGCGGCACACCGCCGGCCGGGCCGCGAGCTGACCCGCACCCCGTATCCCCCACCCCCGCACCCCCTTCGTAGGAGAGGACCCATCATGATCGTCCGTAGCTTCGCCGACATCGAGGGCACCGACCGGCACGTCCGCGCCGCCTCCGGCACCTGGGAGAGCAAGCGCATCGTGCTCGCCCGCGAGCGCGTCGGCTTCTCCCTGCACGAGACCGTGCTGTACGCCGGGACCGAGACGTCCATGTGGTACGCGAACCACGTCGAGGCCGTCGTCTGCACCGAGGGCGAGGCCGAGCTCACCGACCACGAGACGGGCCGCACCCACACGATCGTGCCCGGCACGATGTACCTGCTCGACGGGCACGAGCGGCACACCCTCAAGGTTCTGCGGGACTTCCGCTGTCTGTGCGTCTTCAACCCGCCCGTCACGGGCCGCGAGGACCACGACGAGAACGGCGTGTACCCGCTCCTCACCGAGCCGGACCCCGAGCCCGAGGCGGACGCCGCCGCCCAGAGCTGACGTCCCCCTCTTCCCCCTCTTCCCCCCCTTCCCTCCCCCGTCCCGGCATCCGTGAAAGGAAGGCAGTCCCACCCATGGCCTCCGCCCCGACCCGTCCCATCGACCTCTACCCGACCCGCGGCTCCGAGGAGGCGCTCGTCGGCCGCAAGGACCCCGTCGTCTGGTCCGCCCCCGGCACCCCCGGCCCGTTCTGGGCCCGGGAGCTGGAGGAGTACGAGCGCGACGGCTTCGTCACCGTCGACGAGCTCGTGACCGCCGACGAGGTCGTCACCCTGCGGACCGAACTGGACCGGCTGGTCACGGATCCGGCCGTACGGCAGGACGAGCGGGCGATCGTGGAGCCGCACTCGCGGGAGATCCGCTCCGTCTTCGAGGTGCACCGGATCAGCGAGGTCTTCGCCGCGCTCGCCGCCGATCCGCGGGTCGCCGGGCGGGCCCGGCAGATCCTCGGTTCGGACGTGTACGTCCACCAGTCGCGCGTCAACGTCAAGCCCGGCTTCGGCGCCAGCGGCTTCTACTGGCACTCCGACTTCGAGACCTGGCACGCCGAGGACGGACTGCCGCAGATGCGGACCGTGTCGGTGTCGATCGCGCTGACCGCGAACTACGCCACCAACGGCAGCCTGATGATCATGCCGGGCTCGCACCGGACGTTCCTCGGCTGCGCCGGCGCCACCCCGAAGGACAACTACAAGCAGTCCTTGCAGATGCAGGACGCCGGGACGCCGTCGCACGAGGCCCTGGGCACGTTCGCCGACGCCTGCGGGATCCGCCAGTTCACCGGGCCCGCGGGCTCCGCGACCTGGTTCGACTGCAACGCCATGCACGGCTCGGGCGACAACATCACCCCGTACCCGCGCAGCAATGTGTTCTTCGTCTTCAACAGTGTCGAGAACCGGCCGGAGGCGCCGTTCGCCGCACCCGTGCGGCGCCCGTCCTTCATCGCCTCGCGCGAGTTCACTCCCGTCGGGTGACCCGCGGGCCGGGACCGGGGCCGCGGGCTGCGGCCCCGGTCCCGGCCCGCGGTCTTCCCGCACCCCCGGTTTCTCGTCCCCTCCTTACGGAAGGACCCCTATGTCCCGTCCCATACGTCTCGACCGGCGTGGCTTCCTCTCCCTGGCCTCCGCCTGCGGGGTCGCCGGAGTGCTGACCGCGTGCAGCCGCACCGAGGTCGGCTCGGGCGCCCCGAAGGAGGACGCCGGACTGCTCGCGAGGCTGCGTGACCAGGGCTTCGTCCGGGTGGGGTTCGCCGGCGAGGCGCCGTACGGCTTCCAGGACGGAGGCGAGCTCGCCGGTGAGGCGCCGACGCTGCACCGCGAGGTCTTCAAGGCGCTCGGCGTACCCGAACTACGGCCGACGCTCACCGAGTTCGGCGCCCTGATCCCGGGGCTGCTGGCCGGCCGGTTCGACGTGGTGAGCGCGGGCATGTCGATCACCCCCGACCGGTGTGGCAAGGTCATCTTCTCGGAGCCCGAGTTCGTGTCCACGACGGCGCTGATGGTCCGCGAGGGCAACCCCAAGCGGCTCACCGACTTCGCGTCCTGCGCGCGGGCCGGGGCCACGGTCGGGGTGCTCACCGCCGCCGTGGAGGCGGGCTACGCGAAGGCGGCGGGGGTCGGTGACGGGCATGTGAAGACACTGGCCAAGCAGCAGGACGGGCTCGACGCGCTGCTGGCCGGCCGGATCGACGCCTTCGCGCTGACCGCGATCTCGCTGCGCTGGCTCGCCCGGACGAACAAGGGCGCGGCGGTGGAGGTCACCACGCCGTTCGTACCGGTGGTCGACGGGGCGAAGCAGTGGAGCGCGGGCGGGGCGGTGTTCCGGCCCGGAGCGGAGGCGCTGCGGAAGGCGTTCGACGGCGAGCTGGCGAAGATCACCGGTGATCCGGCGCGCTTCGTCCGGCTGGTCGGCGAGTACGGCTTCACCGAGCGGGAGGCGCCGCCCCGTTCGCTGCGTACGGCCGATCTGTGCAAGCCCGGAGGAGGCCCGGCGTGACGGGTCTCCTGGCGAGGGGGTCCGGTCCGCCGGAGTCCGGCATGGCCGGCCTCGCGGGGCCCGACCTCGCCGGCTCGCACCCGCCCGGGTCGTCGCTGGCGATCTCGGACCTCGCGCTGAGCGACTTCCTGCCGGCGCTCCAGGAGGCCCTGCCCCGGCTGGGGCAGGGGCTGCTGGTCACCCTGGAGGCCACCGTGCTCGGGGCCGCCCTCGCGCTGGTGCTCTCCTACGTACTCGGGCTGATGTCCGGCTCGCGGAGGCTGCCGGTGCGCGGCGGGGCCCGAGTAGTCGTGGAGTTCTTCCGGGGCACGTCGTTGTACGTGCAGTTGTTCTGGCTGTTCTTCGCACTGCCGATGCTCGGATTCCGGCTCGAACCGCTGGCCTGTGCCGTGGCGGCCCTCGGCCTCAACTACGGGGCGTACGGGGCCGAGGTGGTCCGCGGCGCGGTCGCCGCCGTGCCCGCGGCCCAGCGGGAGGCGGCGGTGGCGCTCGGCATGAGGCCGTGGCTGCGGCTGCGCCGCGTGGTGCTGCCGCAGGCGCACCCGCTGATGGTGGCGCCGTTCAAGAACCTGCTGGTGCAGCTGCTGAAGGCGACGCCCCTGCTGTCGCTGGTCACGGTGCCCGATCTCACCTTCGAGATCGACCAGTTGCGCTCGGCGACCGGTAACACCGCCGCCGCGTACCTGCTGTTGCTGGTGGTGTACGGCGTCCTGGCCGGGCTGATCAGCCTGGCGATGAACGCGCTGGAGCGGGCCGCCCGGGCCCGGCTCGGGACGGGAGGTGGTGCGTGATGTGGGACGGGGAGGCGGCCTGGGCCGCGCTGCCGGCCGTACTGGAGGGCTTCGGCATCACGCTCCTCGCGACCGTGCTCGGCTTCGCGGTGGCGGCGCTTCTCGGACTGCTCCTCGCGCTCGTGGGGCGCTCGGCGCCGCGGTGGGTGGCGCTGCCGGTGAACGGGGTCGCCGCGTTCGTGCGGTCGACGCCGCTGCTGGTGCAGCTGTTCGCGGCGTGGGTGCTCGTGCCGGGCCTGGACGCGCTGACGCTGGGCGTCGTGGTGCTCGGTGTGCACTACGGGGCGTATCTGTCGGAGGTGTACCGGGCGGGCATCGAGTCCGTGCCGAAGGGCCAGTGGGAGGCGTGCACGGCGCTGTCGCTGCCGCGGCGGCGCGTGTGGCGGGCCGTGGTGCTGCCGCAGGCGGTGCGCAACGTGCTGCCGCCGCTGGGCAATTACGCCGTCTCCATGTTCAAGGAGACGCCCCTGCTCTCGGTGATCACCGTGCACGAGATGGTGCACGAGGCGAACACGTTCGGCAGTACGCACTTCGCCTATCTGGAGAGTTTCACCCTGGCCGGCGCGGTCTTCCTGCTCGCGAGCTGGCCGACGTCCGTGCTCGTGCGACGACTGGAGGCACGCCTTGCCCAGTGAGAAGGCCCCGCCCATGAAGCAGCCCCCGCCCGCCGACAAGCCCTCGGCGGCGGCCGTACCGCGACCGGTGAGCGTCGCGAAGAACGCGACGTCCGAAACTGCGGGCGGCGGGACGGCGGGCGGCGGGACGGCGGGCGAGGCGGTCCGCTTCGAGCGGGTGACGAAGCGGTACGGGGAACAGGTCGTCCTCGACGGTCTCGACCTGGTGGTCGGGCGCGGCGAGCGGGTGACGCTGATCGGGCCGAGCGGCTCGGGCAAGACGACGATCCTGCGGCTCCTGATGACGCTGGAGCGGGTCACGGAGGGCGTCATCCATGTGGACGGCCGCCCCTACTCGCACATGCCGGCGGGCGGCGCGGACGGCGGCGGGCTGGTACCGGCGAGCGAGCGGTATCTCGCGGAACGCCGGCGCGGGATCGGCATGGTGTTCCAGCACTTCAACCTGTTCCCGCATATGAGCGTCCTCGACAACATCGTCGAGGCGCCGGTGCACGTGCTCGGCGAGAGCCGGGACGCGGCGGCCGCCCGGGCCCGTGAACTGCTCGGCATGGTCGGCCTCGCCGACAAGGCCGGCGCCCGGCCGACCCGGCTGTCCGGCGGCCAGCAGCAGCGGGTGGCGATCGCCCGCGCGC
Source organism: Streptomyces laurentii (assembly GCF_040635425.1). NCBI lineage: Bacteria > Bacillati > Actinomycetota > Actinomycetes > Kitasatosporales > Streptomycetaceae > Streptomyces > Streptomyces laurentii. The sequence goes on from NZ_JBEYHT010000005.1 coordinate 7,859, forward strand.
TGGCCATGCGGCCGGAGATCCTGCTGCTCGACGAGGTGACGTCGGCGCTGGACCCGGAGCTGGTGGCGGAGGTGCTCGACGTGCTGCGGGACATCGCGCGGGACACCGACATCACGCTGCTGTGCGTGACGCACGAGATGGGGTTCGCGCGGGACGTCTCCGACCGGATCCTGATGTTCGACCGGGGAAGGATCGTGGAGTCCGGCCCGGCCGGCCGGCTGCTGGACACGCCGGCGCACGAGCGGACGCAGGCGTTCCTGAAGTCGGTCCGCTGACCGGCCGCTGACGGTCCGCCCGGTACGAGGTGCCGGGCGCGCGGTCCCGGGTGCGGGGCACGCCCCCGCACCCGGCTCGAACTCCCGCTTCCTTCCGCCTTGCACGAAAGGATGAACGCACCCCGACCTCCGCGTATCGGGCCCGCCCGGGCGTCACCCTGCTGCCGTGCGTAAGGAGCGCGAGATCACCGTCCCACGGCCACGCCGGCCCGTGGTGGCGGAAGCGCGGGTGGGGCGGGGACGGCCGGCGGGCCGGACCGCGCGGGGCCGGCGGCGGACCGGCAGCCGGGAGCGGCTGCGGTACTGGGTGGACCGGACCGTCGTCCGGGGTGTGTCGGCGCTGGTCGGCTGGCTGGCCCTGGCGTGTCTGGCGGTCGTGACGCCGGCCAGCACGCTCCTGGTGTGGACGGACCGCCGGGCGCCCGAGAGCTTCGGGGGCAAACTGGCGGCGGTGTGGCGTACCGCCGGGCAGACGCTGCGGCTGGGCGGCGAGGCCGGGACGCCGTTGCGGTTCGCGCTGTCGCTGCTGCTCGCGCTGGTGGCCCTGCTGTACGTCTCCACGCTGGTCGGGATCGTGACGTCGGCGCTCACCGAACGGCTGACCGCGCTCCAGCGCGGGCACTCCACGGTGGTGGAGGACGGGCACACGGTGGTCCTCGGCTGGTCCGAGCAGGCGCCGACGGTGGTCGCGGAGGTGCTGGCCGCGCACGCGCAACGGCGGCGGGGCGCGGTCGCGGTCCTGGCCGACCGGGACAAGGCCGAGATGGAGGCGGAGCTGCGCGCGGGCCTGACCGGCGGCGCCGCCCGGGTGCGGCTGCTCTGCCGCAGCGGGCGTCCGGCCGATCCGGTGGCGCTGGCGCGGATCGGGCCCGCGACGGCCGGGGCGGTGGTGGTCCTGCCCTCGGACGGCCGGCCGGAGCCGACGGGGACTTCCGCGCACGACGCGGCGAGCGGTGCGGGCGCGTGGCCGGACGCCGGGGACGCGCAGGTGGTGAAAACGCTGCTGGCGCTGCGCGCCGCGGCCGGCGACGGGGAGCCGGTCCGGGTGGTCGCCGCGGTCCGCGACGGCCGGTTCCGGGACGCCGCCGCACTGGCCGCGGGCGAGGGCGCGACGGTCCTCGACGCGGACGACATCGCGGCGCGGCTCCTGGCGCAGTGCGTCCGCGAGCCCGGTCTGTCGCTGGTCCTGGAGGACCTGCTCGACTTCGCGGGCGCCGAGCTGCACACGCTCCACGATCCCCGGCTCGCCGGACGGCGGTTCGGCGCGGTCCGGGCCGGCTGCCCCGACGCGTGCGCGGTGGGGATCGTACGGGCCGGTGGCGGGCTGCTCCTGAATCCGGCGCCCGGCACGGAGTTCGGGCCCGGTGACGCGCTGGTCGTGGTCGCCGAGGACGGCGGCGCGCGGGCGGTCGGCGGCACGGCAGCGGCCGCCGCCGACCCGTCGGTGATGGTGACGCGGGAGCGCGCCGGGGCCCCGCGCCCGTACCGGGTGGTGGTGCTCGGCTGGAACCGGCGCGGCGCCCGGGTGGTGGGCCTCCTCGCGCGGGGTGCCGCGCCCGGATCCTCCGTGGACGTGTTCGCGCCGGACGGCCGCCTCGGCACGAACGGCGGTGCGTGCGGCGAGGGCCGAGGGGACGGCGGGGACGGCGGGGACGGCGGGGACGGCGGGGACGGCGGCGAGGATCCCGGCACGGTGCCGGTGGTGTTCCACCGGGGCGATCCGCTGGCGGCCGCCACGGTCGGCCGGATCGACGAGCGGTACGACCATGTGGTCGTCCTCGGGCCGGACCGGGCGCCGGGGGCGGACCAGCCGGACGACCACACGCTCGTCACGCTGCTGCAGCTGCGCGCGTGGGAGGCACGGACCGGCCGGGTCCTCCCGCTCGTCGCCGAGCTGGCCGACGAGCGCAGCCGGGCCATCGCGCCGGCCGGCCCCGGCGCGGACCTGGTGGCCGGCGGGCGGCTCGTCGGCCTGCTGATGGCGCAGATCTCGCAGAACGCCGCGCTCGCCGCCGCCTTCGCCGACCTGTTCGCGCCGGGCGGCACCTCCGTACGGCTGTGGCCCGCGGGCGACCTGATCCGTCACGGCGCCGAGGCGTCCTTCGCCACGGTCGTCGCGGCGGCGGCGCGGCAGGGCGCCTGTGCCGTCGGCTACCGCGCGGCGGCCGACGCGGACCGGCCGCCGCGGCACGGCGTACGGCTCAACCCGCCGAAGGGCGAGACGCGGTGCTGGGCCGTCGGGGACGAGGTGATCGTGATCGCCCCGGCGGATCCGGACAGTGCGGACGCTGCGGGCGGCCGGTCCGGCGTGGACGGCTCGGACGGCCTGAACGGTTTGGGCGGCGTCAATCCTGGGTGACGAGTTCTCGACACAAGCCCGGGCTTCCGCATCCGGCCCGATTCGGTGGGCACAAACGCCGGTGACAGAGCGCCGGTGACCGGCGGCCGGTACCGGCGCGGAACCCGACAGCGACGTACGGGCGGCCCGCGCCCACGGTGACGGCGCGGCGGGGCGCCCCGTCGCGCCGAGGGACACGAGGAGCATCCATGACGAGTCTCTCTCCGGCCGGCGAGCCGGTCTTCACCGCCGACTTCGGCTCACGAGAGCAGTGGGTCGCGGGCCGGACCTGGGCGTATCCCCACGGCGGCCCCGTCAATCCGGCGGACGACAAACTCGACCGTCTGGTCGCGGATCCCGCGTACACCCGCGACGGGGTGTTCCGCGCGACCCGCCGTCCCGACGGGCTGTGGGACACGGGGCTGCTGACGACGGAGGACAGTCCCGGGGAGTTCGAGCTGCGCACGGGCGACGTCCTGGAGGCGCGGGTGCGGCTGCCCGAGCGGGCCGGGGCGTGGCCGGCGATCTGGACCTGGCGGGACGGCGGGCACGAGGTCGACGTGTTCGAGTACCACCCCGACAACCCCGACCTGCTGGAACTGTCCAACCGGGTCCGGGGGACGTACCGCTACCACCACTCCCCCTCCGTCTATCCGGGCGCCCGGATCCGGCTGCGCACCGAGTTCGGCGCGCATTCCGTGGTGTGGTGGCTCGACGACGCCCCGATCTTCGCCGACGGGCGTGGCGTCGGCCGGGGCTGGCACGCCTCGCTGATCGTCAGCCTCTCGGTGTGCGCGGGCCGCTATCACCCGGCGCCGTCCCCGGACACGACGGAACTGTCGTACGAGGTCGCCGACCTGCGGGTGTACCGGCCCGACGCCGTCCCTCCGGTCGGGTGGCCGGCGCGGTGACCGGGGTCACCACCAGTAGGCGGGGTACGTCGGCGCGCCGCGGCGGATCCGGGAGACGGCGAGTTCCATCAGGACGAGCACGACCGTGGCTCCGAAGAGCAGCGGGACGAAGCGGGCCGGTGCGGGCGCCTGGAGGCCGATGACCACGGCGGTGGCGCAGGCCGGCGCGTGCGGGGTACGGGCGAGGTGAGTGAGCCCGAGGGTCGCGCCGGCCGCGACGGCCGCGGTCCACGCGCTGGCGCCGGCCACCGCCAGGGCCGCGTAGCCGGCTCCGGCGGCCAGCAGGTGGCCGAGGACGACGCTGCGCGGCTGGGAGAGCGGGAGCGTCGGGGCGCTGTGGACCAGGGCGGCGCTCGCGGCGAGCGGGGGGATCAGGACGGGCTCGTGGAGGAGCGCGCCAAGGGCGACGAGGCCGAGCAGGACGACGGTGACGGCACCGACGCTGTGGAACGCCGCCGCGGGGGCGGGACGGGCGGGGGCGCGGCCGGCCCTGCGGGGACGGGGGACGGCCGGAGCCGGAGCCGGCGGCACGGCCGCGGTCGTGGTCGTGGTCGTGGTCGTGGTCGTGGTCGTGGTCGGACCAGTGGGAATCGTCGTGTTGTCGGGCGCTGCGATGTCGATACTCAAGCTCAGGTGTTTCCGGGTGGGCGGCCTGGGGCCGGGGGAAGCGGGGCGGGGATCGGTGAAAGGGCAGGCGTACGGACCCTGTGAACGACAGCCGGCCCGCCCTCGCGCCACGCCTGCGCCGCCCAGCGGGCGACGCGATCACGACCGATTGTATACAAAGCATGGAAGGGGTGGCCCGCCCCGCGCATCGCTCCCCCACCGTGGAAACGGGCGGATCACGGGGAAGAAGACCACTGGACCCCGCCGGGGAACAGCCCGTCGACCCGCCTGTCCGCACGCCCGCCGTCCAACGCCCAGGGAGCGCGCCCGAGATGACCCCCGAGATGGCCCCCGCCCAGCCGCCGTCCTTCCAGCTGCTCGCCGGAGACCCCGATTCCCCGGTGCTGCTCCATGTGCCGCACTCCTCCCGGGTGGTCCCCCCGGAGGTGCGCGCGGGCCTCCTGCCGGACGACGCGGGGCTGGAGCGGGAACTCGACCACCTCACCGACGCCCGTACCGACGAGATCGCGGCCTGGGCCGCGCGGTCGGCCGTCACGGCGCCCTGGCGGTTCGTCAACCTGCTGTCCCGGCTGGTCGTCGATCCGGAGCGGCTGCCGGACGAACGTGAGGAGATGACGGCCGCCGGAATGGGCGTGGTATACACGCGCACCACCCACCGGGGCGAGCTGCGGCCCGCCGACGTCGACCCCGCGCCCCTCGTGGAGCGCTATTTCACTCCGTACGCCGAGGCCATGACCCGCGCCGTGGACGCGCGGCTCGCGGCGACCGGGCGGGCGGTGATCCTGGACGTCCACTCGTACCCGAAGGCACCGCTCCCGTACGAACTGCACGGCGACGGTCCGCGGCCGCCCGTCTGCCTGGGCACCGACTCCGTCCACACGCCGCCCGCGCTGGTGGCGGCGGCTCGGCGGGCGTTCGCCGGGTTCGGCGCAACGGGCACGGACAGTCCGTTCGCCGGGGCCTACGTGCCTCTGGCCCATCACGGGCGGGATCCGCGGGTCACCGCGCTGATGGTGGAGATCCGCCGCGACCTCTACCTGACGGGCCCCGGCGAGGCCGCCGAGCCCGCGGTGCGGGGCCTCGGCTCGGCCCTCGCGGCGCTCGTCGACGCCGTGTCCTGACCGGCCCGGGGCCGGAATCCCGGCCGCGCGCACGCCCGGACGGGGGACGCGTCCCGGCGTAGAATGAGCCGGGTGAGCTCTCTCCGATACGCGCTGGTCTTCACCGCCGGGGCGGACACCGAGGACGGGACCAGGGACGAGGACGTCGTGGTCGTCGAACGGACCACGGCCACCGGACCGGGCGGCCACCCGGTCTACACGGACCCGACCGGGATCATCCGCGCCGAGATCAGCGCACGCGACGAGGTGCGCGTCCTGGCCTCCGGAGGCCATCAGGAACCGCCCCGGGGCGTGGTGGCCCGGCGCCTGCCCTCCTGAGCCGAGGCCCCGGCCTCGGACACCCCGGACGTCGCCTAAGCTTCCCGGATGACCACGAACGACCCCTCTTCCGCACCGTCCGAGCCGCGCTACGTCCGCGTCACCATCGAACTCGTCGCCGAGATCACCGACGAGCGGGCCCTCAAGGCCGCCGCGCTCGACCAGGTGCGGGACGACGAGTACCTGGACGACGCGGAGCGCGCCCAGTCCGTCGAGGCGATCGAGCTGGACCCGTCCGGTTCCCTCGCCCACTTCATCGACCCGATCGCCCTGCTCGGCTCCGTCCCCGGCGTGGAGCTGACCTCCGCGACCTGGGAGTCCGCCCACACCGAGTACGACGCCGACGAGGAGACCTGGGAGGAGCACTCCCTGGAGGACTGAGCCCGGCCGCCCGGCCCTCGCGGTTCCCGCCCCCCGTCCGCGCGGCCCGCGCGTGTCGCGCGGGGTTCGCGGACCCGGCGGCCGGGCGATAGGTTCCCGGCAAAAGTTCAGCCGGGAACGGACGCAGGGGGTCGCGTGAAACGTGCCGTCGTCATGGGTGGGAGCTACGCGGGGCTGTTCGCCGCGCGGGTGCTGAGCGACGTCGCCGAGGAGGTCGTCGTCCTGGAGGCCGACGACACGATCGGCGCGGACGGGGTCGGGCGGGCGGCGCCGCAGCGGCGGCAGCTGCACGCCCTGCTGGCCATGGGACGCGCCCAGTTGGGGCGCTGGTTCCCGGGGCTCACCGCCGAACTGGTGGCGGGCGGCGCCCGGCTCGGCGAGGGGGACGCGGTCCGGTACTACGTGGACGGGCGGCTCAAGGCCCCGGTCCCGGGGACGCGGATGCTCGGCGTCACCCGCCCGTACCTCGAATCGGCCGTACGCCGCCGGGTCGCCGCGCTGCCGAACGTCCGGCTGACCACCGGGCAGGCCACCGGCCTCGTCCTGGAGCGCGGCCGGGTCCGTGGCGTGGCCACGGCCGCCGGCGAGGTCCTGGAGACGGAATTCGCCGTGGACGCCATGGGCCGGTCCAGCCGGCTCGGCAGCTGGCTGGAGGGCGCGGGCTGGGAGCGGCCGCCGGTCGACCGGATGAGGGTCGACCTCGGATACGCGACGGGCACGTTCCGGCGCGGGGACGAGCTGGGCGAGCTGACCGTCGTCCACTCCGGGCCCGGCCCCGCGACCGGCTACCAGCCGACCCACCTCGAGCCCGGCGGGCTGGTCGCGGTGGAGGGCGCACGCTGGTCGGTGGTCCTCGCCGGCTACGCGGACCTGCGGCCCGGACCGGATCCCGAGGAGTTCCGGGCGCGCATGCGCCGGGCCGTGGAGCCGCTGCGCACGGTGGCCGACGTCTGCGAGATGACGGCCGACGTGACCACGTACCGCTTCGCGGAGAGCCTGCGCCGCGGCTACGGACGGCTCGGGCGCTTCCCGGGCGGTCTGGTGGTCGTCGGGGACGCGCTCGCCAGTGTGAACCCGGTGTACGGACAAGGGCTCACGCTCGCCGCCTTGGAGGCCAACTCGCTTGCCGCGCACCTGCGTTCGGGCGCGGACGCGACGGAACCGGCGTGGGGGTACTTCCGGCGGGCGTCGGCCGTCGTCGGCGCGGCCTGGCAGCTGTCGACCACCGCCGACCTGGCCCAGCCGCATGTGACGGGGCCGTACCCGCCGGGCTACCGGCTGCTGCGGTGGGCGGGCGACCGGATCACGGAGGCGTCGATCGTGGACGCGGAGGTCGGCGCGACGTATCTGAACGTGGTGAACATGATGGAGCACCCGCGCGCCCTCACCCGACCGCGGCTGCTGCTGCAGGCGGCGCGGGCGCTGCTCTCGGAGGCGGGGCGGGACACCCTGTAACAGCTTTTGCGGACCGGGCGCGGGCGCCGGCCGGGGTGAGCGGTGATCCCCCCGGCCGGTGGTGGGTCAGACGCGCTGCCAGATGGCGGGGACGTTCGGCGGCTCCCAGCCCGCCTGCGCCTGGTGGCCCTGGAGACAGCGGTAGGTGGCGCCGCCGTGGGTGACCGTGTCACCGGCCGCGTACACCGTGCCGGCCTTCCAGGTGCCGCGCGGCTGCGGCTCGCCCGGCCCCGGGCCGGGGTCGGTGCCGCTGGTCTTCAGGGTCAGACCGTACCCCTGGAGGATCGGGTTGAGCGGCTGGAAGAAGGTGGTGCCGCCGCTGGAGCAGTCGCCGGTGCCGCCCGAGGTGACGCCCTGGGCCTGGCTGCCGGAGAGGTACGAGCCGCCGGAGTCGCCCGGTTCGGCGCACACCGTCGTCCGGGTCACGCCGGAGACGGTGCCCTCCTGGTAGGTGACGCTGGTGTTGTGCTGCTGGATGGTGCCGCAGTGCCAGCCGGTGGTGGAGCCGGAGCGGCACACCGAGGAGCCGACGGGCTGCGGCACGGAGCCGGTGACCTGGACGTTGGCACCGCCGGATCTCTTGACGTACGGGGTGGCGGTCCAGCTGGAGTTGGCGGCGACCCAGGCCATGTCGTTGCCGGGGAAGATGGACGCCTGGAAGGTGCCTTGGGCAACTTGGTTGAAGCCGCTGGTCGCGGTGCCGGCACGGCCGCAGTGCCCGGCGGTGGCGAAGCCCTGGGTGGCGCCGCGGGTGACCGGGAAGCCGACCGAGCAGCGTCCGCCGCCCATGTAGTACGCGTCGCCGCCGCGGATGTCGTACAGCGGGCGGGGCGCCTCGGTGGCGCGAACCGCCTGGACGAGCGAGCGCGGCACGCCGGCGGCGGCGGCCAGCCGGTCGGCGGCACCGGGGCGGGTCTCCTCGACGACGAGACGGTTGGCGCGGACGTCGACGTAGCGGACCGGGGCCTCGGCGGTGGCGGCCCGGTCGAGGGTGTCCTTGGCGCTTTCCAGACTGGTCAGGCCGTGGGTCACCAGGCGGGCCCGGGCGCCCGTGGCCCGTATCGCGGGCAGGTCGGCGGCCCGGGTGGTGGCCACGGTGAGGGTGGCGGACTCGGGCCCGTCCACCCAGGCGCCGGCGAACCCGCCGCCGAGCCCCTGGCGCAGGCGGGCGGCCGTGGCGCCGGCCTCGGCCTCGTTGGTGAGACGCTCCTCGGCCTGGGGGCGGGTGAGTCCCAGGTCGCGCTGGAGGGCCCGCAGCAGTTCGGGCTGGGCGGCGTCCACGGCGAGCGTGTCGGCGGCGGTACGGGCCGACGCGGGGGCGGGGGCCGCGGCGGCGGGGACGGCCTGGGCGCCGGCCAGCGCCAGTCCGGCGGCGGCCAGCGCTGTGCCGGCCGCCCGGGCGGATCGTCGGAGCATCGGTGCTCTCCTCGGTTTCGGTGGGGGAACTGCCGAAACCGTAGAAACGCCGGGGCTCCCAGGGGAGTTGTCAGTCGGCCCCTGCCTTCGCGTTATGACCCGGCGGGCGGCCGGACCGGCCGGAGCCCGGGAGCGAGGGCGGCCGAAGCGGCGTTCGAAGCGGCCGCCGGAGTAGCCGCCGGAATGGCCGCCGACGTGGCGGGGGTACGGGCGGCGCTGCGGGCCAGGGCCTCGGCGTGGGCCGTCCGGGCGTGCGCGAGGGCGTCGGGGGCACGGCTCGCGGCGCGGCCCTCCGGATGCCAGCCGAGCAGATGGCGCCAGATCAGCGGGGTGCCCGCGAGCGGGCGGGTGACCAGGCCGGGGGTGGCGGGGAAGGTGGCCCGGCACAGACCGACGGCCCGGCCCACCTGCACCAGATGGACGCAGGAGGTGGTGTCCGTCTCGTACACGCAGCCGGGCAGGAAGCCGGCCCGGACGCAGGCGGCGGCGAAACAGTCGCCGAAACAGCCGTCGCCGGGGACGTCGGTCCACGCCTCGCCGGAGAGTTCGGCGAGGGCGATCTCGGACCGGGAGGCGAGCGGATGGCCTTCGGCGAGCATCACGTAGACCGGGTCGCGGGCGACCTCGGTCCAGGCGAGCCGCCCCGCCTCGGGCGGGCTGCTGTCGCCGCACACCCCGACCAGGGCGAAGTCCAGTCGGCCGGCCACGACCCCGCCCGCGATCTCGCGTTCCGACCAGGAGGTGTAGGTGGTGACCGGGGCGCCGGGGCCGGAGCGGGCGAGCCGGTCGACGAGACCGCCGAGGAGCGGCCCGTGAGTGCCGCCGAGGCGGTGGCCGAGCGCGCCCTCTCGGGCGAACCGCACGGCCTCCTCCTGGAGTTCGCTGACGGCGGGCAGCACGACACGGGCCCGGTCCAGGATGAGGTCGCCGAGCGCGGTGGCCCGTACGCCGTCACGGCCGCGCTCGAACAGCATCCCGCCCAGGGCCCGTTCGATGCGCTTGAGCTGGGCGCTGAGGGCGGGCTGGGCGAGCCCCAGGGCGGTGGCGGCCCGGGTGAGGCTGCCGGCGTCCGCGATGGCCCGGATCGTTTTGAGGTGCCTCAGCTCCAGATTCATGCAGCGAGCTTGCCGCCCCGCTCCTGTCAGGTCCAGACCAGTGCAACGATCGAATGGGCCGGCGGTTCCGGCGAACGCGCCTCAGGCCCCGCCCCTTCGGTCGGGGCGGGGCCTGAGGCGTACGGGTCAGCGCTGCTCGCGGAACGCGACGTGGGCGCCGGCGACCGGGTCGAACTTGCGCAGGACGAGACGGTCGGGGTCGTTCCGGCGGTTCTTGCGCGTCACATAGGTGACGCCGGTGCCCGCCGTCGACCGGAGGGTGATCACGGGGCGCTGGGTACTACGGGGCATGGGGACTCCTTCCGGCCGCCGGACGCCGAGGCTCTTCGCCTCGGCCCGGTCGGTCTCGCCCCCTGCAACAGCGGCACCCGCTCACGCATTCCCGCACGTCCCTGCCGTTCCGCACGCCTTTCGGACACGTTGGCGGGCCGCCTCACCACCCCTCCCAGGAGGCCCGCCGAGGCGCTCGTGCGCACCGATTCAGCCATGCGGCGTCCAGCCGATATGGTGCCGGGCGAGACCCGGGATGTCCGTGATTCCGTACGGGGAGGTTCCGTCCACCTGGGTCTGGTCATCGTGAAGGGCCTCTCGCCGGAGGACTCGCCCGACACATACCTGGCCCTCGACGTGGCGGTGTGGCGGCACGGCGCGCCGTCGGGTCCGGGCGGCGGCTGACCGGCCCGCACGACCCGCGCCCCGCCCGTCCCGCCGCCGTTCAGCCGGCCGGGCGGATTCCCGGCCGGCCGGCCGCCGCCTTGGTGAGGACGGCGGTCGTGCCGAGCACCGTGCCGGCCGGGCCCGCGGAGGTGGCGCGGGTGAGGACCGTGCGTTCGCCGAGGAAGGCGGAGGTGCCGCGGTCGAAGATCCACTGGGTCTGCTCGCCCTCGGCCGTACGGGCCACGGCGACGCCCTCGCGTCCGGCCGCGTCGGTCGCGGCCGGCAGCACGGTGGTGCCCGGGATCCGGGCCGCCGCCTCGTACAGCGCGGCGGTCACCCGCGGCGGCGCCCAGGTCTCGGCGAGCAGCGTGCCGATGGCGGTGAACGCCCGCTGATGCGGGTCGGTGCCGGCGTCGGCGGGCCGCGTCTGGTCGTAGACGAGACGGAGCAGGGCCTCGGGGTCGGTGGGCAGCGCGGCCACGAAGGTGTGCGTCGGGTCGGTGACCGAGGGCTCCGGCCGGCCGAGGACGCCGGGGCGGGGGGTGGCGCCCCGGTGGTCGATCGTCTCGACCGGGCCGCTCACGCCGAGCGCCGTGTCGGGTGAGCCCTCCTCGCGCAGCAGACCCTCGCGCGTGCCGTCGGCGGACAGCCACACCTGCCTGCGGTGGGCCGGTGCCGTGGTGGCGGGGCCGCCGCCGGCCGAGCGTCCGGCGTGGGCCACCACGCTCTCGATGTAGACGAACTGGTCGGGGCGGACGGTGGCCTGGGGGGTCTCGGAGGCGGCGAGCGCGGCCCGGCCGAGCACCTGGGAGGCGCTGGACGCGGTGACGGCCGCGTCCCGGCGCGGGGCGGGCTGCGGGGCCGACTCGACGTTGACCACGGCGAGGGTGAGGGCGGCGGTGAGCGCGGCACCGGTCGCGACGGGCAGTACGAACCGGCGGGAGCGGCCGTGGTGCGGCCGGGCCTCGGCGGCGTTCAGGACGCGGTGCTTCAGCGTCTGGTGACGCAGCGGCGACAGGTCGGGGACGGCCGGGGGCGGCAGCAGGCGCGCGAGGTCGTCGCGGAGGCGGGCGTCGTCGGCGGGGGTCGTCATGATCAGCACTCCGGGGAGGGACGGTGGGACACGAGAAGGGGGGCGGGGGTGGCGGCGGAGCCGTGGTCCCCTGGGACTGGACCGCCGGCGCGGTCGGCGGCTTCGGCATCGGCGAACATGGCAGAGCCGGCTACGTCGGCGAAGGTGGCAGGGCCGGCGGCGTCGGTACGAGGGGCCGGACCGGCGCCCGCCGCCGAGGTTGCGGTGGCGGCCCCGGCACGGGCCCGGGCACGGCGGCCCGCGCGCAGTTCCTCGTCGGCGAGGGCCCGCAGCCGGTCCCGGGCGCGGGAGAGGCGGGAGCGGACCGTGCCGACGGGGATGCCGAGCGCTTCGGCCGCCGCCGCGTAGTCGAGGCCGGCCCACACCACCAGGGAGAAGACCTCCCGGTCGCGGCGGCGCAGCCGGGTCAGGGCGACGCGCGCGGCGCGCAGTTGTTCGGCGTCGGCGAGGCGGGCCACCACGTCCTCGGAGAAGTCGGGCAGGACGCCGCGGTCGGCGAGTCTGGCGTGCGCGGCGTCGCGGCGGCGGGCCTGGCGGGCGGTGCCGCGCAGCACGTTGGTGACGATGCCGAGGAGCCAGGGGCGCAGACTTCCGCCGTCGGCGTGCAGCCGGCCCCGGCCACGCCAGGCCTCCAGGAAGGCCGAGGACACGACGTCCTCGGCCGTGGCCGGATCGCCGCACACCCGCAGGGCGTACCGGTAGAGCACGCCCGCGTGCTCGTCGTACGCCTCGCCGAGTGCCGCGAGATCCCCGGCACGGAAACGATCTCTCATAACTGATTCCACACTGGGTACTGGGCGCGGGTTCGTCGGGGTTCCCGTGACGCCCGCCACACCGGCGGGCGCTCCTTCCGGACTGTGGCGCAGGTCACGGGAACGCGGCGCCCGCTCGTTCCAGTGCAGGTCATGAACGATTCCTCGAACTCCCCCGCCCCGGCGACCTCCACCACCACGCGGCGGCGCGTGCTGCGCGGACTCGCCGTCACCACGGCCGCGACCGCCGCCCTCTGCATCCCGGCGGCCGCCTCCGCCACTCCCGCCACTCCCGGCGCGCGTCGCCCGAAGGCGGGTGCCACGTCCGCGACGTACACGCTGACGCTGGTCCACCGCAGCCGTACGGGCGCGCCGACCTCCTCTTTCCGCACCCAGCTCACCGCGCTGTCCGGACCTGACGCCGGGACGAGTCTGCTGGCCCCGGAGGCCGCCTCCGGCACCGTCACCGTCCAGGTGCCGGCAGGCCGTTACCTGCTGGACAGCACCATCTCCACCAAGGAGACGGACGACACCGAACACCGGGGCATCGACTGGCTGGTGCAGCCCCGCCTGGACGTGGACCGCGACGCGACGATCGTGCTCGACGCCCGCACCACCCACCCGGTGGACATCCGGCCGCCGGTCGCGGACGCCGAGTTCGAGACCTGCGGGGCGTTCATCGAGGTCACGTACGAGGGGACGACGGGGTTCGCGAACCTGGTGTCCTACACGCCGGACACGCGGCTCGCGCACCTGGGCCCGGCCACCGAGTCCGGCGCGGTCCGGACCTGGGTCGACGCGTACTGGAACCGGACGGTCGGGACCTGCATCCTCGGCTACACCTTCCGGACCGACCGGGCGCTGGACGGTCTGGTCCGGCATCCGGCGCCCGGGGACCTCACCACCCTGGTCGTGCGGGCGGCGCCGGGCGAGCCGGGAGCGGGCGCGGCGACCCTGGACGTCTCCCCGTCGTCCGGCCCCTCCCCCTCGATCGCCCGGGCGCTGACGCCGCCCGACAGCCTGACGTACCTGGTCACGCCCGAACGCGGGCCCTTCGACCTCGTGTACGCCTCCTCGGCCGAGCCCGAGAAGACCCCGAACATCTACTACGCGCTCGGGGTCGGGCTCACGGCCGGCACCACCAAGGTGGTCACCTTCGACACCCCGGTCTTCGGGCCCGCCCTGGACTCCTCGCCCGGCGCCCGGTCCGCCGCGCAGCGCACCGGCAACGCCCTCGACGTGACGGTGCCGCTGCTCGCCGACGGCGACGGCCACCGGCCGTCCGCCCCGCTGTTCACCGCCGCCACCACGACGCTGTACCGCGACGGCGCGCTCGTCGGCACCCGGCGCGGCACGCCCGGGCAGGGCTCGTTCACGCTCCCGTCGGGGCGCGCCACCTATCTGCTGACGGCGACCGCCACGCGGCCGCGCGGAAGTGTCACGGCGGCCTGGACGTTCACGTCCGCCAAGACGACCACGGCCACCGAACTGCCGCTCAGCGCCGTCCGGTTCAGCCCGGAGCTCGGGATCGACGGCACGGCTCCGGCGCGTACCGCGAGCACGGTGGGGGTGACGGTGCTCGGCGCGGCCGAGCGGTCGGGGGTGCGGTCGCTGGTGGTGTCGGTGTCAACTGACCAAGGGGCTTCCTGGACGGCGGTGCCGGTGACCGGCGGGCGGATCGCGTTCACGACGCCCGGGGACGGCGGGGCGGTGTCGCTCCGGGCGGAGCTGACCGACACGTTCGGCAACACCGTCACGCAGACGCACATCGACGCGTACGGGACGAGGGCCGCGGCCAAGGCCTCCTGACCGGCCCCAAGCCCGCCCCGATCAGGGCCGCCCGGCGTGCGCGCCGGGCGGCCCTGGTCAGGGTGACTCGCTCCTGGCGGCTCACTCGGGGACGCCGACCTCCAGCGCGGCCAGCCGCTCCGGCGCGGCGACGACCTCGATGGCGGCGATCAGACCGTCCGTCATCTCGAAGGCCAGCACCAGCCGGAGCCGGCCCGCCGGAGCCATCACGAGGCCCATCGCGCCGTCGAGGAGCGCCAGCCCGGTGAAGCTGGCCCGGCCCATCGCGGCCAGGGCGCCCTCGGCGACGGCCCGGCCGCCGGCCACGACGATCGGCTCGGGGGTCGGCACGACCCACCGGTCGGCGTGCAGCACGACGTCGGGGTGGAGGAGGGAGACCAGCGCCTCGAAGTCGCCGCCCCGGGTGGCGGCCAGGAAGGCCGTCACCACCTGGCGCCGCCGCGGCGCGTCCGTCCCGGCGGCCCCGGTCCCCGGCCCGGGAGCGCCACCCCGCACCCGGCGGCGGGCGCGGCTGGCGAGCTGCCGTACGGCGGCCGGGGTGCGCTCCAGCATCGGGGCGATGTCCTCGAAGGGGACGGCGAACAGGTCGTGCAGGACGAAGGCGAGGCGTTCGGCGGGGCCCAGGGTGTCGAGGACGACGAGCAGGGCGACGCCGACGGAGTCGGCCGTCATCGCCTCTTCCTCGGGGTCGGTCCCCGAGGACCCGTCATCGGCGCCGGGTTCGGTCGGCCGGTCGTCGAGGGAGTCCTCGCGGCGGCGGTCACGGGACCGCAGCATGTTGAGGCAGACCCTCGACACGATGGTGGTGAGCCAGCCACCGGGGTTCTCGACGCCCGCGAGACCGGCGGCTTCGGCCCGCAGCCACGCCTCCTGGAGGGCGTCGTCGGCCTCGGCGAGCGAGCCGAGCATGCGGTAGGCGACCGCCCGCAGACGCGGCCGGTCCTGTTCGAACCGCCGGATCAGCAGCTCACCGTCGTCCATCGCCCGCGCTCCCCCGTCAGCCCCGACCCCGACCCCGACCTCAATGACTCGCCGACTCCCCTGCGGAGCAGGGCGAGTTCAGCCCTCCGGAACCGGGGTGCCCTGGTGGTAGTACATCCGCCAGGCGCCGTTCTCGTCCTGGCGCCAGAGGGAACTGCGGCGCGCCCGCCGCCCCTCGAAGACGGTCTCGTACGTCAGATGGACGAGGCCGGGTGCGAGCAGGACGCCGCGCATCGCGGACGCCTCGATGCGCGGACCGTCCGGCTGGGCGTCGTCGAACCCGGGAAGCTCGGCCAGCATCTCCTCGTACGTCCAGCGCCGCCCCGAGGAGCCGACCTCGGTGAACTCGGGATCGAACAGCTTCCGGGCCTCGGTCCCGCTGGACCGCACGGCGGGCTCCAGGAGGCGGAGTTCACCGGCGATGGCGGCCTCGACCGCGAGGACTTCGGCGTCGCCCGCGCGGTGCGCGCCGTCCGCGCCGTCCGGGGTGTCTGCAGTGTCTGCGGTGTCGATCATGAGCGCATTCTCTCCGCCCCCGGACATCCGCGGCAATCGTTTTCGGCACCGACGGGTAGGCGCGGGGCCGGTCTTGTTGTACCTTCCGTCAAAAGGCTTACTAGACAATGCGTCTAACAAGCCCGCCAGCCCCTCGACCGTCCCCGCCCCCCGAGGTCTTCAAGGAGCCGACCATGGCCAGCAGCACCGTCCGCCCGGCGGACCAGGACCGGGACCGGGACCGGGAGCAGCACCCGGACCAGGACCGGCGGCCCGAGCGCGACGCGGCTCGCCGGCTGCTCGACTCCTCGGCCCGACTCTCCTACGACCCCGCCACCGAGGTCGACTGGGACACCCCGCTCGATCAGGACTTCCACGGCATGAGCCCCGAGTGGTGCAGCCTCTACGGCACCGGCTACTGGCAGGAGATGACGGAGGCACAGCGCAAGGAGCTGACCCGGCAGGAGGCCGCCTCCGTGGCCAGCACGGGCATCTGGTTCGAGATGATCCTCCAACAGATGGTGCTGCGCGACATGTACGCCAAGGACCCGACCGATCCGCGGTTCCAGTGGGCGCTGACGGAGATCGCCGACGAGTGCCGGCACTCGATCATGTTCGGCCGGGCCGCCGCGAAGCTCGGCGCGCCCGCCTACCGCCCGCCGCGCCCCGTCCTCGAACTCGGCCGCCTTTTCAAGACCGTCGCGGTCGGCGAAGCCGCGTACGCCTCGATCCTCGTCGCCGAGGAGGTCCTGGACGTGATGCAGCGCGACTGGATGCGCGACGAGCGGGTGGTCCCCTTCATCCGGACCATCAACAACATCCATGTCGTGGAGGAATCACGGCACATGAAGTTCGCCCGCGAGGAGACCCGCGCCCGGCTGCGCGCGGCCGGTCCGCTGCGCCGCCGCGTCCAGGCGCTGGTGGTCTCGATCGCCTCGTACTTCATCGTCACCAGCATGATCCACCGCGACGTGTACGCGAACGCCGGACTCGACGTCGAGCGCGCCCTCGCGGAGGCGAAGGCCAACGAGCACCACAAGTCACTGATGCGGTCGAGCTGCGCGGGCCTGATGGAGTTCCTGTCCTCGGCGGGGCTGCTGACCCGGCCCGCCGTCGCCGTCTTCCGGCGCGCCCACCTCATCTGACCCGGCCGCCGCGGGCCCCGTCACAGGTCCCGCCGACCGGTCCACCGGACCGCCGCCCCAGGGACCCGGACCCGGCCCAGCCCGTCCGCCCGTCCGTCCGTCCGTCCGCCCCACCGAGCCCCGCGAGCTGACGACGCCATGACCTACGCCATCACCCAGACGTGCTGCAACGACGCCACCTGCGTCGCCGTCTGCCCCGTCAACTGCATCCATCCCACGCCCGACGAGCCCGACTTCGGCCGGACCGAGATGCTCTACGTCGACCCGGCGGCCTGCATCGACTGCGGCGCCTGCGCCGACGCCTGCCCGGTCGACGCGATCCTGCCCGCGGACGCCCTGGCCGCCGCCGGGCTGGAGCGGTACGCGGAGATCAACGCGGCCTTCTACGAGCGGGGCGCGCCCCGCACCGCTCCCGAGGACGGGCCCGTCTTCCACGCCTGGGGCGCGCCGTCGTTCGCGCGGACGCTCCCCGCCGACTTCGCGCCGATCCGGGTCGCTGTCGTCGGCACCGGCCCGGCCGGGATGTACGCCGCGGAGGACCTGCTCCTTCACACCGGCGCCGAGGTGACCCTGATCGACCGGCTGCCGGTGGCCGGCGGCCTCGTCCGCTACGGCGTGGCGCCCGACCACCCGGCGACCAAGCGGATCGGCGACACCTTCGCCCGCTTCCACACCCACCCGCGGGTCCGCATGTACCTCGGTGTCGACATCGGTACGGACGTCACGGCGGAGGAACTGGCCGCGCATCACGACGCCGTCGTGTACGCGGTCGGCGCGGCCGGCGACCGGCGGCTCGGCATCCCCGGCGAGGAGCTGCCCGGCAGCGTCCCGGCGGGCTCCTTCGTCGCCTGGTACAACGCGCACCCCGAGGTCGCGCCGGACGCGGTCGGCCTGTCCGGCACCGCGCGGGTCGTGGTGGTCGGCACCGGGAACGTCGCGCTCGACGCCGCCCGCGTCCTCGTCGCGGACCCGGACGCGCTCGCCTCGACGGACATCGCCGACCACGCGCTGGCGGCGCTGCGGGACTCCGCCGTACGCGAGGTGGTGCTGCTCGCCCGGCGCGGCCCCGAGGACCTCGCCTGCACCGCGTCCGAACTGCTCGCCCTGGGGCGGCTGCCGGGCGTGCGTCTGGTCGTGGACGACCACGATCCGCGGATCCGGGCGGCGATCGAGGCGGCCTCACCGGCGGACAAGGCGGCGCTGCTGCGGGACGCGGAGCACGAGCGGGTGGACTGGGGCGCGGCGCCGGGCGCTCGGGCGGGCGCGGGCGAGCGGCGGATCGTGTTCCGCTTCCATTCCGCGCCCGAGGAGATCCTGGACGCCGCGGTACGGGTGACGGGCGCGGCCGGTCCGGTCGCCGTGCCGGCCGGTCTCGTCCTGCGGGCGGTCGGCTATCGCGGGGTGCCGGTGGCCGGTCTGCCGTTCGACGAGGCGACGGGCACCGTCCCGCACCTGGGCGGCCGGGTCGAAGGGATGCCCGGCGGCTACGTCGCCGGCTGGATCAAGCGCGGCCCCTCGGGCGGCATCGGCGCCAACCGCACCTGCGCGGCCGAGACGGTGGGCTCGCTCCTGGCCGACGCGGTCGACGGCACGCTGCCGGCCCCGACGGGTACGGCCCGGGCCTTCGACCGGCTGGTCCGCGGCCGGGTCCGGCACGTGGTCGACGCGCGCGGTCTCGCGGCCATCGAGCGGGCCGAGCGGGCGCGCGGCAAGGAGTCCGGCCGCCCGCGCGTGAAGCTCGGCACCGTACCGGAGCTGGTCGCGGCGGCCCGGGCGCGGCGCCGGCTGCTGCGCTGACGGCCCGGCGCGGGGCGGCTCGGGGCCGAGCCCGCACAACGGTCCGTATGGCCGCGCGTATGGCAGTACGTACGGCAGTACGTACGGACGACGGCGCGGCGGTACGGGGCCGGGCCCCGCGCCCCGGTCGGTCGGCTACGGCGGCCGGGTGCGGCGCGCTCGTCGACTCGGCGGCCCATTCGGCGTGGCATCCGGTTTCGGCCGATACCTCCCGATATGAGTGCGAAGCATGAGTCAGAAGTCAGCTGTTGTGGTGGGGGTCGACGGTTCCGAGCACAGCCTGCGCGCCCTGGAGTGGGCGCTGCGGGTCGCGCGCAGCCTGTCCGCCCCGCTCACCGTCGCCCATGTCCGTTCCGAGGCCCTCCAGCTCGGCAGCGCCCGGATCTCCTCGCTCGGTCCGGCGCCCGACCTGCCGGACACCGTCGTGAACTCCCTGGCCGCGCAGATCGGACCGCGCGCCGAAGGCCTCGACATCGGATACGCCTCGCTGGAGGGCTCCATCGTCGACGCCCTGGTCGGGGCGGCGGCGCGGGCCCGGCTGCTGGTGGTCGGCTCGCGGGGCCGGGGCGGCTTCAAGAGCCTGCTGCTCGGGTCGAACAGCCGCGCGCTGGCCGCCGCGTCGCCCTGCCCGCTGATCGTCGTCCCGCACGAGGCCCGGATCGCGACGCTGGACGGCAGTTCCCGGGCCGGCCGGGTCCTGCTGGGGCTGCACCCGGAGGAGACCGGGGACGAGGTCGTCGAGTTCGCGTTCCGGGCGGCACGGCAGCGCGGGGTGCCGTTGCAGGTGGTGACCTCCTACCCGGTGCCGCCCAATCCGGTGCTGCTGCTCGCCCCTCCCTCGCCCAAGTTCGACGTACCGCCGACGTCCCCGGACGAGACGCCGGAGCTCGTCGAGGAGACCCGGCAGCGCCAGGCGGAGCGGCTGCTGCCGTTCAGCAAGCGGCATCCGGAGGTCGAGGTGCAGCCGGTCGTCTCGCCGGTCGACGCGGCCGGCCGGCTGGTCGACGACTCGCAGGAGGCGGGCCTGGTGGTGGTGGGCCGGCATCGCAGGCACCGGGTCGCGAGACTGCTCGTGGGCTCGGTCGCGAACGCCGTCCTCCAGCACGCCGCCTGCCCCGTCGCGATCGTGCCCCCGCCGCCCGCGCCGGCCCCGACGGACTGACCCGCGGAACCGGCCTTCGGGGCCCGTACCGCAGGCGAACGCATGGACGCATACACGGCGGATTTCACCACTTCGGGTGATGCGCGGGTGGAGAAACGTGTCTGCCTCCGGAGAGGCCGCGAACCTCGACGCGACGGGGGGCTGATCCAGTGGAGCGTTCCATGACTCTGATCCGACGCGGCGATCCGCACCTGGCGGTGCGGTCGAGTGAGGGCTCGACCACCGTCGTGCTGTACGGCGAACTCGACCTGGTGCTGGCGCAGCGCGTCCGGCCCGAACTCGACGTGCTGGCCCGCGAGGAGCCGGCCCTCACCGTCGACGTGCGCCGTCTCGCGTTCTGCGACGCCTCGGGGCTCGGTCTGCTGGTGCGCTGCGCCCGGCGGGTCCGGGCCCGCGGGGCGGCCTGGGCGCTGCTGTGCGACCAGCCGGCGCTGCTCCGGCTGATCCGGCTGTCGGCACTCGACGAGATCCTGCGGCCGTCCGGGACGAGGGGCGCGGGCGCGCCGCCGCGTCCGCGCGGCCCCTTGCCGGACGGCGGCCGGCTGCCGGCCTGACCCGGCCGGGCCCGGTGCCGTACCCGCGTCTCCCGCCCGGTGAGGCCGGACGGGAGACGCAGGGCGGGAGGTGCCTGACGGGAGACGCGGGACGGGTACGGCGCGAGGCCGGGGCCCTGCTCCCGTCCTCCGTCACGCGGGGAGGAGTTCCCCCGCGCCGCCGTGTTCGCGGGTCTCGCCCGGATACGCCGACGGCAGGACGGACGGGGGCCGTACGCCCGCCATCCGCAGCTCGATCATGCCCCGGACGGCCGACCACTCCTCGTCGAGCACGGAGTAGAACGCGGTGTCGCGGACCACTCCGTCCAGGCCGCGCGAGTGGGCCCGGCGCACCCCCTCGCAGGTGGCGCCGAGCCGCTCGATCGCGACCCGGGAGCGGGCGTTGCGGGCATCGGCGCGCATCGAGATCCTGCGCACGCCCCAGGTCTCGAAGGCGTGGCGCAGCATGAGGTACTTGGCCTCGGTGTTGACACCGGTGCCGCGCGCCTCGCTGGAGATCCAGGTGTTGCCGATCTCGACGGCGTCGGGCACCGCGGTCAGCGGATCCCCGTCCGGTACGCCGGTGACCGGGGGCCAGACCAGGGGTCCGCGCCAATAGTCGAGTTCGAGGAAGCGGGTCGCCCCGAGCACCCGCCCGTTGAGCGGATTCACCAGGGCGAAGGGCAGCACCCGGCCCGCCGCCTGTTCGGCGAGGGCACGGGCGATGTAGTCGCAGGAAGCATCAAGGCCGTGGGGCACGGAGGTGTAGGCATAGGCCGCACGATCCAGTGCGCCCGCCCAGGCGATGCCCTCGGCGTGGCGCATGGCCAGCGGTTCCAGGCGCACGGTGCGCCCGGCAAGGACTACAGGTACTGGCACGGAACCTCGGGTCTTTCACGGGCAGGGGTCATCGCACGCCGGATCACGGCGACGATGAAAGGGAAGGCCCGCGTGCCCGGTGCCGCTTCCCCTCGCCAGAAAGGCGAAATAGCCAGGGAATCGGTCCGTCACCGGAGCGGGGAGGAACAGTATGCAGCCCCGAGCGCCCGGAGAACAGAACCCCACACGAACCCGCCCACACGGCTGGATGAATGTCCGGTTCGCCCCGGTCCCCCGCCCGGCTCCGAAGAGCCTCGGAAAGACCCTACGAAACGGCGTCCACGCAGGTGGGGTGGCCCCAGCCGGTGGAGTTCTTCGTGATCGTCGCGCCCTTCTCGTACGCCTGTCCGCAGCGGCATTTCCCGGGGAAACGGGCCTTGAGCGTGGGCGCCGACGCGCCGGAGCCCGCACCGCGCGGGCGGGCCGCGCCGGAGCCACCGGCGCGCTTGGGGGCGCGCTTGGCGGTGGCGGGCCGCGCCGAGCCGGGTTCGGGCGGCGGGAGCGGGGAGCCGGCGGCGGATCCGGCGGGCTCCTGACTGCGGGCGGTGTGGCTGGCGGCGCGGTCGGCGGCGTCGTTGAGGGGGTCGCCGTCGACCTGGTGGGCGGGGGTGTAGACGAACTCGACACTGCGGTCGGCGAGCAGTTCGTCGATCCGTACGACCAGTTCCTTGTTGGCCACCGGGGTGCCGGCCGAGGTCTTCCAGCCCTTGCGGCGCCAGCCGGGAAGCCAGGTGGTGACGGCCTTCATCGCGTACTGCGAGTCCATCCGGACCTCGGCGGGCACGGCGGGGTCGAGGTACTCCAGGAGTCTGAGGAGCGCGGTCAGCTCCGCCACGTTGTTGGTCGCGGTGCCGAGCGGGCCGGCCTCCCAGTGGGCCACGCCGCCGTTCTCGTCGCCGATGACCCAGGCCCAGGCGGCGGGCCCGGGGTTGCCCTTGGACGCGCCGTCGCACGCCGCGGTGATCTTTACTGTCATCCCTCGATCCTGGCATGCCTCGCGGGCCCGCCGAACCGCCCGGCTCCGGGGTCCGCCCTGGCCACGGCCTCAGGCCCCGTCCTCGGCCGCGGCCTCGTCTCCGGCTGCCGCCAGGAGGGCGGCGCGGCCGATGGCGTCGGCCCGGGTGGCGGGCACGGTGCAGGCGTACGCGCCGGCCACCGCGCCGTACCGGGCGCAGCGGTCGACGGGTTCGCCGGCGAGCCAGGCGTAGAGGAAGGCGGCGGCGAAGGCGTCGCCGGCGCCGTTGCTGTCGACGACGGGCGCGGGCGGGACGGCGGTGGGGACGTGGACCGGTTCCGCGCCGGATCCGGCGAGGTACCACGCGCCGGCGGCTCCGTCGGTGACGACGACCACGCGGGCGCGGCCGCGCGCGGCGATGTCGCGGAGCGTGGCGCCGGGGTCGTCGAGGGCGGTGGCCGACAGGAAGACGAGGTCGGCCTCGTAGGCGAAGGGCTGGTGGTAGGCGTCCCGGCCGTCCCAGTTGTGCAGGTCGGTGGAGACGGTGAGGCCGGCGTCGCGGAGCAGCGGCAGGGCATGGGCACATGGCTGGGTGAGCGAGACGTGGGCGTGCCGGCTGCGGGCGGCTAGGGCCTTGACGGTGGCCGGGGGCAGCCGGTCGTCGTCGTGGCCGCGGGTGGCGTCGTAGAGGGAGAGCCGGCGCCCCTCGGGGTCGACGAGGTTGACGGCCCGCTTGGTGCCGGCGGGCTGGGGCACCTCGGTGAGCGGGATGCCCTGGTCGCGGTGGAAGGCGCGGACCAGGTCGCCCTCGGGGTCGGCGCCGACCATGTCGAGGTGGTGGGTGCGCAGGCCGAGGCGGTGCAGGCCGAGCGCGACGAAGTCTCCGCTCTGCCCGGCCCGGGTCCGGATGCCGGGGCGGATCATATGGCTGTCCGCGAAGGGCACGGGCAGCTCGGGGACGTACACGATGGTGTCGACCCCGGCGCCGCCGAGGACGAGGACGTCGATGTCCCGATCGGTGCCGGTGCCGGGGCCGTTGCCGAAGTCGCTGCCGTGGTCGCTCATGCGGGCAGTCAAGCAACGACGACCGACCGCTCGCAAGAGTTTTCAGATTTTTCCGCAAACACCTGCAAGCAGCGGCCGTGTGGCGGGAGGGCGGGCGGGTTCAGCGCTTCAGCTGCCCGTCCAGCCACTCCATGACCTCGGGCGTCACCGGGTCGGTGATGTCCGCGAACTCCTCGTGCTTCTTCAGGAACTTCGCCACGTACGGGCAGACCGGGACGATCCGCATCCCGGCGGCGCGCACGTCGTTCAGGGCGTATTCGACGAGAACGGAGGCGAGGCCGCGGCCCGCGTACGCGTCGCCGATCTCGGTGTGGAAGAAGACGCGCCGGTCGCCCTGGTCGCGGTAGGCGGTCAGCCCGGCGCGCTGGCCGTCGACGGCGATCTCGTAGCGGTGCCGGTCGTCGACGCGGTGGACGACGGGGGTGGTGTCCTGCTCGGTCATGGCGGTCCTTTCTGGTCCTCGGGGCCGTACGGGTACGGGGAACCGGGGGGGGAGAGCGGAAGCGAAACGGAAAGCGGAAGCGGAATACGAAAACCGGATACGGGACGAAGAGTGCCGGATACGAAAGCGGAGTGGTGGCGGCGCGCGATCGGGGCGGGGCTCGGGCGGGAGGGACGGGGCTGGACAGGGATGAACGGTCGTGGGGCAGCGGTCCTGGTCAGGGCCGGTGTGCGGGTCGTTCCGAATATAGTCGGCCCGCCCGCACGGCAGTTGTCTCCGGGCGCACACGTCCGGCCGGTCAGCGACCTGCGCCGACGCGAGCCCCTCGACTCGCGCGCGGGCGCGTCACGGGGAAGGATCGCGACCATGAGCACAGGTGCGCCGCGCGTACCCCGACCGCCCGGGCACGGGCCCGGCCCCCGCCCGGAGGCGGGGTGGCCGAGGCTCCCCCGGGTCTCCCTCGGCGGAGGTCCACCGGGCGGGCGACGGCCGTCCCGGGTGAGGGACCGGACCCGCGACCGGCGCGATGAAACGGAACCTCCGACCCGCGCCCGGGTCCGCCCCGGGCCGAGGCCGCCGGCCCCGGCCGACGCCGCCGGCGGCCCCACCCAGGAGCTGCCATGACCTCTGACGGCACCACCCCTCCGGAGTCGCCCGCCGGCCCGTCCGGCCTGCCGCGGGTCGTCACGGCCGCGGCCGACCGGGAGGGCACGCTGACCACGTGGAGCGCGGGTGCGCGGTGGCTGCTCGGCTACCGGTCCGAGGACGTCGTGGGCCGTCCGGCCACCGATCTGCTCGCCGAGGACGCCGCCGCGTTCCGCGCGCGTCTCTCCGGGCAGCAGCGCTGGACCGGCCCGGTCGTCCTGCGGCGTCAGGACGGCAGCCTGGTGGCGGGCGAGCTGCTCGCGCACCGCCGGGTGTCGCCGATCGGCACGGACTGGCTCCTGGTGTGGCGCCCCGCCCACAAGGAACTCCCGTCGCGCGCCGACTTCCCGCTCTCCTGGTGCTTCGAGCAGGCGCCGAGCATCCTCGGGGTCTTCGACCTCGACCAGCGTTACGTGTGGTCGAACCTCGGAGAGGAACGCGCCCTCGCCCTCACCGGCGACCAGCTGTACGGGCTGCGCCTCCCGGAGGCGGTGCCGCACCCCGACAGCGAACGGATCGAGGAGGCCCAGCGGCGGGTGGCGCGGACCGGCCGGCCGGAGTATCTGGAGGCGTACGTCCGGGTCGCCGGCGAGGAGCGGGAACACTCGTGGACGGCTCACCTCGCCCCGCTGCACGACCCGGCCGGGAAGCTGATCGGAGTGGGCTTCGCGGCGCAGGACACCACCGAGCAGTGGGAGGCCCGACAGCGGCTGACGCTCCTCAACGAGGCGGGCACCCGGATCGGCACCAGTCTCGACGTGTCGCTCACCGCGCAGCAACTGGCCGACCTGGCCGTGCCCCGGTTCGCCGACTACACCTGCGTCGACCTGCTGACCAGCATCGACGGCGGCAGCGAGCCACCGACGGCGCCGGTCACCGGCCCGGCCACCGTGCGCCGTGCCGCCCAGCGGTCCATCCTGCGGGGCGCACCCGAGTCCGCCGCCGTCCCGGGCGCGGCGCTGACCCTTCCCGCCGACGGGCCCGCCGCCGACTGGCTGGCGGCGCCGGGCCCCGTCCTGTACCAGCGGGACGACCCCGGCCTCGTACGGTGGGCGGAGCAGGACCCGGACCAGGGCGCGCGGCTGCGCGACCTGGGCGCCCACTCGGTGCTCGCGGTGCCGCTGCGGGCCCGCGGGGCCACCCTGGGTTCGGTCCTGTTCGTCCGTCACCGGCGCCCGGACCCGTTCGTCCACGACGACCTGCTGCTCGCGCAGGAACTCGCCGCCCGTACCGCCGTCTGCGTCGACAACGCCCGGCTCTACACCCACGAACGCACCACCGCCGTGACCCTGCAGGAAAGCCTGATGCCGCAGCGGCTTGCGGAGCAGACGGCGATCGAGGCCGCGGCCCGCTATCTGCCCGCCAGCGCGCAGGCCGGGATCGGCGGCGACTGGTTCGACGTCATCCCCCTCTCGGGCGCCCGGGTCGCGCTGGTCATCGGGGACGTCGTCGGGCACGGCGTCCATGCCTCCGCGACCATGGGGCGGCTGCGGACCGCCGTCCGCACCCTGGCCGACATCGACCTGCCGCCCGACGAACTCCTCACCCACCTCGACGATCTCGTCCTGCGGCTGACGGCGGAGTCCGGCGACTCCGGCACGCAGGGGGACATCGGCGCCACCTGTCTGTACGCCGTGTACGACCCGGTCACGCGGCGCTGCGTGTGCGCCCGCGCCGGCCATCTCCCGCCGATGCTGCGCCGGCCGGACGGCCGTGTGCACTTCCTGGACCTGCCCGAAGGGCCGCCCCTCGGCCTCGGCGGTCTGCCGTTCGAGGCCACGGAGGTCGAACTGCCCGAGGGCACCACACTCGCCCTGTACACCGACGGGCTGATCGAACGCCGCGACCGCGATCCCGGCGAGCGGCTCGACATGCTGCGCGCGACGCTCGCGCGGCCCGCGGAGTCCCTTCAGGATGCCTGCGACACCGTCATGAACGCGATGCTCACGGACCATCACGACGACGACATCGCCCTGCTCCTGGCCCGGACCCGGGTGCTGCCGGCCGACCGCGTCGCGGTCTGGGACGTACCGGACGAGCCGTCGAGTGTCGCGCAGGCCCGCAAGGACGCGTCCGCCCAGCTGGCCGCGTGGGGGCTCGACGACCTCGTCTTCATCACCGAACTCGTCGTCAGCGAACTGGTCACCAACGCGATCCGCTACGGGGAGGCCCCGATCCGCATGCGGCTGATCCACGACCGCGCGCTCATCTGCGAGGTCCAGGACAGCAGCAGCACCGCGCCGCACCTCAAGCGGGCCCGGACCTACGACGAAGGGGGACGCGGGCTGCTCCTCGTCGCCCAGCTCACCCAGCGCTGGGGGACCCGGTACAACCGGAACGGCAAGACCATCTGGGCGGAGCAGGATCTGCCGGGCGGGGACGGGCTCGGGGTGTAGTCGCGGGGCACACGGCGCAGGGGCCGGCGGGACGGTCGGCTGCGCGACCGGGCGCTGTCAGTGGGGCGCTATAGCTTCGGAGTTGTTCGAGAAGCTGTGCGAGAGGGGTGGACTCGTGGGTGTCCAGCATGCCTTGAGAGTCGTTCTGGTCGATGTCAACGACGCGGTGGTGGGGGCCTGGCGGTCCGCGTTCGCGGACACACCGGGGGTCGAGATCCGGCGGGGTTCGCTCCTGGACGTGGACGTCGACGCGTGGGTGTCCCCCACCAACGCGCGCGGCCGGATGGACGGCGGGGTCGACGCGATCGTCAAGCGGCACCTCGGTGCCGGGATCCAGGTACGGGTGCAGCGCGCGATCCGGAACCGGTTCGGCGGGAGCCTGCCGGTGGGCAGCGCGGTGTGCGTCCCGTCCGGCGCGGCCGTCCCCCGATTCCTGATCTCGACGCCGACAATGCGTCAGTCGTCGCAGAACGTCAGCGAGACCATGAACGTGGCCCTGGCGTGCGCGGCCGCGTTCCAGGCGGTGCATCTGCAGAACCGCGCGAAGCCCGGCAGCATCCGGTCGGTGGCGCTGGTGGGGATGGGCGCGCAGACCGGGCGGGTGCCGGCGCAGGTGTGCGCCAACCTGATGTGGACGGGCTACACCCTGTTCCAGGACCACGGGTTCACGGACTACGACGAGTTGCGGGCCGCGGTGCTGGCCCAGCTGGCCGACATCGAGGCCGCGGGGTCCGCGCGACGGGTGCGGATCGACATCCGGAGCCGCCTCCCTTTCGTCCCTGAGCACGAGGACCCCGCCCCTGCCGCGGCGCCTGCTGATTCCTCCATTCCTTCTGCTCCTTCTGTTCCTTCTGTTCCCTCCGCTTCTTCTGTCTCTTCCGACACCACTCCTGGAGGTTCCACCCCCGTGAACGACGCGCAGGCTCCGGCCGCCGGCGAGCCGGCCGCCTCGGCCGACGACCCGCTGAAGCTCGCCGAGCTGTTCACCGGCGGCGGGGAGCCGTGGCTGCCGTTGCTGCGTCCGGTGATCGAGGCCCGGCCGGGTGCCGCCGACTTCATCGGTCCGCAGCGCAGCTCCGAGGTGGTCCCGGTGCGCGAGCTGACCTTCCAGGCGCTGAAGCCGCATCCGCCGCACAAGTGGAAGGTGGTCGTCTTCGGCCAGAACCCGTATCCGCGGGCGGAGAGCGCGACCGGCATCGCGATGTTCGACAACACCTTCCACGACTGGCAGGACAGCCAGTTCGGCCGGGTGGTGAGCATCCGCTGCCTCATCAAGGCGGCGGCCATGTGGAAGTACGGCATCGTCAAGAAGACGCCGATCGCCGATGTCCGGGCCCTGCTGAAGAAGGAGGACACGGTCCAGCCGCCGGAGTGGTTCCAGGCGATGCTGACGCAGGGCGTGCTGCTGCTGAACTCCTCCCTCACCGCGAGCGCCGACGGGTCGGTGCCGACCGACCGGCACACCGCGTTCTGGCGGCCCGTGGCCGAGCAGATCGTCGAGGAGATCCTGCGGGCGAAGCAGGACGCCGACGAGGAGGACCGCGGTGTGGTGTTCGCCTGGTGGGGCGCGCACGCCCGGAGCCTGAAGCGGGTCGTGCAGCGTCTGGAGAAGAAGTACCCGAGTGTCGCGGTACGGCACCTGGACCACGCGAATCCGGCGGCGCAGGGGGACATCTTCTGCGAGGGCGACCACTTCGCCCAGGTGAACGACGCGCTGGCGGCCGTGGGCACCGAGCCGGTGGACTGGCTGCCGCGGAAGGGCTGGAACCAGCAGGCGGCTGGGGCCACAGGCGCCGCGGGCGGGGAGGTCGCGGAGCGGATGGGGGCGTTCATCGCGTCGACGATGGAGCTGCACCAGCTGTATCTGGAGCGCCTCACCAGCGTCAAGGACGAGGGTCTCGTCCTGCCGCCGGTCACCGGGGTG
Source organism: Streptomyces laurentii (assembly GCF_040635425.1). Classification (NCBI taxonomy): domain Bacteria; kingdom Bacillati; phylum Actinomycetota; class Actinomycetes; order Kitasatosporales; family Streptomycetaceae; genus Streptomyces; species Streptomyces laurentii. Next base: position 36,546 of record NZ_JBEYHT010000005.1, read on the forward strand.
TTCGACACGCCGTTGATGGACTTCCGCAAGGCTGTCGATCCCGTCTCGCAGGTCCTCACCCAGCTCGGGCCCTACATCGAGCGGTCGAGCCGCTTCGGTGAGACCAAGGCGGCGGCGGAGGCGACAGCGGACGGCGCGACGGCCGGGGCTGCGGCGGGCCTGTCCGCCGACGCGATCTCGGCGTTGTACCTGTACACCTGCGAGTCGGCGTTCTACCGCGAGATCAACGCCGTGCTGCGCTCCCCCGACCGGGAGCGGCTGGTGCCGTATCTGCCGTATCTGCGCCTGCTGTTCTCGGCGGTGTCGGCGCTGCCGGCGCGGACGCAGCCGCTGTGGCGGGGTGTCGCGCTGGACCTGCGGTCCCAGTACCCGCTCGGCCGGACCGTGACGTGGTGGGGTGTGTCGTCGTGCACCTCCGAGCCGAGCGTGGCGCGGGCGTTCCTCGGAAGCCGGGGCAAGCGGACCCTGTTCGAGGTCACGCCGGCGCGGGCGGTGGGCATCCGGCGGTTCTCCGCGTTCACGGGTGAGGAGGAGTACATCCTCGCGCCCGGCACGCAGTTGGAGGTGACGGAGGTGAAGGCCGAGCGGGGCGGGCTGTGCACCGTGCGGCTGACCGAGCTGGAAGGCCAGGGACTGGTGTCGTAACGGGGTGGCCGAGGGCCCCCGCCGGCCGCACCAGAGCGGTTTCCAGGGGCCCTCGGCTGTACCGGGGGACGGGGCCGCTCCGGTGGCCTGTCCGGCGGACGTATCGCCTCCCTGTCCGCGGTCGGTAACAGAACGCTGCGGCGCGGAGCCCGTCACCGCGTCCCGCCGCACACTCGACGTGGCATCGAAGCAGAGGGCCGCGTGCGGCCGACCACGGGGGAACCACCATGCATGCCTTTTCTCGCAAGAACCACCCGTCCCTCACCGGCTCCAGGCGCCGGAAGTCCTGTGTCCTCGGAGCCGCGGCGGTCGCCGCGCTGCTCGCGACCACGGCGTGCGATCCGTCCGGGACGGACGGGGCGGACGGCACCACGCCCGCGGACCCGCCGAGCGCCACGGGTTCGGCGAAGCCCGGGGAGCCGACGACCGCGCCGGCACCGAAGCCGACTCCGACCTCGAAGCCAGCACCGAAGCCGACTCCGAGTGGCGGCTCGGACGACGGCAACGGCGGGAACGGCGGCGGAGGCGGAAACGGGGGTGGCGGCAGCACGATCGCCGTGTGCACCACTGCGGACTTGTCCTTCTCCTCCACGAACGAGGACGAGAAGGGCAAGGAGGTCCGGCACCTTCTCCTCGCCGCCAAGAACGTCAGCCACAAGAAGTGCAGCCTCTACCGTTACCCCGACGTGCGCTTCGCCACCGACGCGGGCTCGGTCGCCGTCATCAAGGACAGCGACCTGAAGGAGCCCGCCACCCTCGCTCCGGGCGAGGTGGCGTACGCCGCGCTGCTCGCCGGCGGCGGCCACATGGACACGTACGGCGCGAAGAGCATCCCCGTACGTCTCCAGGGCAGCACGTCCGACAGCGCGCTGGGGCGGACGGTCACCGTCGCTCTGCCCGCCGGCGTGAAGGTGGTGGACATCGACAACGGTGCCCTCGTCACCCACTGGATCCCGACCGCGTCCGGCCTGGCGCTGCGCTTCATCATGTCGCGCTGAGCACGGCACCACGTCCCGCCGGAATCCCGCCGGGGCCCGCACGCGAAAGCGGGTACCCCGGTGGCAACACCCGGTCAGGAACGCGCGGTCGGACGGCGCGGGGGCGGAACGGTCCGCAGTACCTCCCAGAGCGGGCGCTCGCCGGACGCCCACGCGCCGAGCGTGTGCCGGTCGACCACGTACAGCCGCTGCTGCCGGGCGAAGGCCACGGCCGGGGCGGTGACCCGGCCGTTCGTCACCAGCACGGCGACGTCGGCGCCGTGGACCGGTCGCGCGGTGCCGTTCAGGACCTGGAAGTCCGGCGTGCCGACCGCCGCCCCGTCGAGCCCCTTCCGGCGGTGCTTGCACTGGATCACCCAGCGCCGCCCGAAGGGGTCGGTGGCCTTCACGTCCGCGCCGAGGTCGCCGCCGCCGCCCACCCGGACCGCGTCCGTGCAGCCGTCCCGGTACATCAGGTCCCGTACCGCGTCCTCGAACCGGGTGTGGTGCAGGCCGTCCAGCTGGGACAGCGCGTACCGCAGCGCGCGGGCCCGCTCCGTCTCCTCCCGGGCCCGCTGCCGCCGCCACTGGAGCCACGCCCAGCCGGCCGGCACCGCGAGCACGACGAGAACCACCGGGACCCACCAGTGGACCAGCATCCATCGGACGACCGCCGTCACGAGCGCGAACCCCGCCACCGCCGCGACACCCAGCCCGACCAGCCGCTCCGGCCCGCGCCGCGGGGCCGGCCGCCGGGACCGACGCCGTACGGGCGACCGCCCGCTCACCGCCGCTCCCCCGCGACGGCCGCGCTCGCCACAGCCCCGTTCATGGTCGTCACCTGTCCTGAGCCCCCTGCCCTGCCCGACCGGCGTACCGGCACCACCCCGGGACTTTCCCGTCCCGGCCCTCTTGTGTAGTCGTGCCCCGGCACCCCCGGCGGTGGATTGTCATCGAATGGCACAAAGTCATCGGATCTGGCCGGATCCCACGCCGCGTCCGGAACACACGCACCACGAAGCCGCCCCGCCCCACGTGGCACGGCGACTGCCGAGCTCCGGTGTTTTGGCCGACTCATGGCTCGGCACGGGCCTTTGTGGCGTACGGGGCTGGGCACCCTGTACGCGGGGAACCGCGACCCGGCCGTGACCGACACCGGGCCGCACGGGAAGAAGGGAACACGAGCAGCATGGCCACGACGAGCACTCCGGACGAGTCCCCCGGCGCGAAGATGACCGACGAAGAGTACGGGAACCACCGGGCGGCGCACGCCCTGTGGGCCGGCACCTCGGTGCTGATCACCGACGCGCGGGGGCGGGTCCTCATCCAGCATGTCGACTATCTCGACACCTGTCTGCTGCCCGGCGGTGCTCTCGACCGGGGCGAGCCCCCGGCGCGGGGCGCCGCCCGCGAGCTGCACGAGGAGCTCGGGGTCACCGTCGTGGTCGAGCGCGGTCTCGCCGTCGACTGGGTCTCCCCCGGCGGGATGAGCGCGGCCGCGGTCATGCGCTTCCCCGGCGAGATCATCCATGTGTTCGACGGCGGCACCTGGGACGACGTGCGGATCGCCGCCATCCGGCTGCCCCCGAGCGAGATCACGGCCGTCGAGTTCGTCGAACCCGCCCGACTCCCCGATCTTCTCGCCCCCAGGGACGCCCGCCGTGCCCTCGCCGCGCTGCGCGCCCGGATCGACGCGGCGGGCACCGTGCTCCTGGCGGACGGTGTCCCCCTCGTCCCGACCGTCCTCGACCGGGCGGGCGTCCTGCGCACGCCCCGCCCCCGGCACCCGTACGCCTTCGATCCCTCGCCCGTGCCCGACCCGGACACGCCGATCCGGCAGGCCTGGGTCTGGGCCTTCGCCCCGGACGGGCGCGTTCTGGTCCTGCTCGATCCCGAAACCGGCGGGGCCTGTCTGCCCGGCGGCACGCCCGAACCCACCGACGGCGAGGACCCCGTGGTCACCGTGCGCCGGGAAGCCGCCGAGGAGGCGGCGGCACGGCTGACCGGGATCACGTACCTCGGCCACCTGCCCGATCCGGGCGCGGGCCGCACGCGCGTCCGCTACGCCGCCCGCCTCACCGCCCTGGGCGCCGCCGGCGCCGACCCGGCCACCGGTCACCCGTACGTCCGTGTCCTGGCCACCCCGGAACAGGCCCTGCAGCTCTTCGACTGGGGTCCGGCGGGCGCCGATCAGCTCGCCGCCGTCCACCAGGCCCGCGCCCGCCTCGGCCTCCCCCGGGCCGCCCCGCAGTCCGTGACCGAACTCGCCGGTACCACCACCTGGTAGCCCGGTGGCGGGAGGCGGGAGCGGAGGATCAGACGGCGGCGCCGAGAGCGGTCCGGATGTTGTCGACCGCGGAGACGAACGCGCCCGGCTCGCGCGGTTCCATCTCCAGGCAGATGTCCAACGGGCTTTCCGGTCCGCGCAGTTCGACGACCTCGGCCAGCAACCGGAACTCCTCGGGCGGGATGTCGGCGAGGTGCTGGTCCAAGTACATGGTCCGGCCGCCGAATTCCGCCTTCACGTAACCGGCGAGGTGGATCTCGGCCACGCGCTCCCAGGGGAACGAGCGGGGCAGTACAGGGCTGCGCCCATGCACATTGCGCTCGAACTGCAGGACGTGGGACAGGTCGAGACAGATCTGCACGCCCTCGGCGTCCGAGGCCTCGTCGAGGAACGACCACAGCGAGGGGGCGTCCGGAAGCCACTCCAGGGGCGGGTTCTCGACCCGGAACGGGATCCCGCACGCGGCGGCGATCGCCGTCGCGCTCTCCCGGCAGCGCGGGGCGGCCACGTTCATGTCCGGCGGACGGAACCAGGTGCCCTCGCGCCGCCCGTGGTACCAGAAACCGGCGTCGCTGATGAGCGCGGAGACCTCGTGCTCGCGTACGAGAGCGGCCAGCGACTCCAGCCAGGGCCCCGTGCCCTGTTCGGGCTGGGCCATGTTCATGTCCAGAGGGTGGAGGGTCAGACCGCACCCCAGGGCGCGCCGGGTGTCGATCACCCAGTCGGGGATGCCGGTGGCCGCATGGACGCCGTACTCCACGAAGCCGGTGGTCCAGCCGCCGGCCGCCTCGCCCTGGGTGTACTGGTCGCACGCCGCCTCGACCGCCACCCCGATGCGGACGGCGCCGGTCACCGCGCGCCGCCCGCGGGGACGTAGGACAGGGAGACGGCCGTCTCCCCGCTCCGGAAGACGACGATGCCCGGCCGCGGCTCGGGATCGGGCGTCACGTCCAGCGGCGGTACGCGCAGCAGCCACATGAGCGGCGCGGAGCGGACGAAGGTCATGTCGCGGTAGCCGACGACCTGCTGGAGCGTCTCCAGGACGTCGTGGCCGACGACGACGAACTCCTTGCCCGCGCGTTCCTGGACGCCCAGCGCCTCCTTCAGGACCGCCTGCTCCCCCGCGTCGAGCTTCTGCCGCTGGGGACTGGCCCACATCTCACAGCGGGCGAGGTCCTTCAGCCACGCCGGGTGTTCCTGTGCGAGGAAGTGGCGTACGAAGTTCACGGCGTGGGCGACGGGCTCGGTGTAGGCCCGCTCGTAGTCGCCGGACTCGCAGTACGGGCGCAGACCGTCGAGGGAGCGGAACGAGGACGCGACGGCGGCGGCGAAGTTGGGGGCCCAGCGGTGGAGGTCGTCGACGACCTGCGCCATCAAACGGGCCCAGGCCAGGTATTCCGTCGTCTTCTCGTCGTGCGGAGGCGTGCGGACCAGGGTCCGGAAACAGTCCTCGGCCGGCACGTCGTGGACGAGCTCTTCCGACGTGGTCATGCCATCGCCCTCTCTATCGCGTCGAGTCCCCGGTGCTGGACCTCGGTGGAGGCCAGCTCGGCTTCGTACGTCACCCAGCCGAGACCCGGCGACCGTTCCTTCACGATCCGCAGGACCTCCAGGCACCCCTTCAGGGGCGGGACGTTGTGGTTGTCGATCACCAGCGGCCTGCCGCCGTAACCGACCTTGCTCAGCCCGGCGATGTGCGCGACGCGGATGGCCTCGAACGGCACCTGCTCCAGTTCCCGCCACACGTCCATGCCCGCATTGACGCACCCGGCGTAGAAGTGCCCGATGTCGAAGCACAGCGTCGCCCCGCGCGCCACGAGCTCCCGCATGAAGCCGACCGGGCTCAGCTCGCCGGCGTGCGTCAGGCTGAAGGGGTTCTCGGCGTGGACCGGCGCCCCCAGCTCGCGGGACAGGCCCTCGACGTTACGGGCGATCCGCTCGGCGACCTCGTGGGTGAGCGACGCGGGGCGGAACCACAGGTTGCGCTCGTCGCGTCCGCCCAGCCGCCAGAAGCCGAAGTCGGTGACCATGTAGCGGGGCGCGGTGCCCGCGTGGTTCTCGGCGATCCGCCGGGCCTCGTCCTCGATGTCGAGGACGTCGGGCAGTTCCACCGACACCAGGTGACGGCCCAGGTCCGCGACGACGCCCTCGTCGAGGAGGTGGCGCACCCCGGCGTCCTTCGCCGGCGGGTGGTGCCCGCCGTACTCGACGTACGAGACCCGCCGGTACACGTCGTCCGTGTGACCGCGCTCCGGCACGAAGTCGGACAGGCTGATCCCGAGCCTGACCGCCCCCGGCTCCGCCTCGGTCTCCTGCTCCGAGTCCGTACCCTGCTCCGTGCCTTGATCCGTGCCCCGCTCCGGCGCGGGCGCCTCGGCCTCCGCCGTCCCCGCGCGCGCCGTCGTCCCTGTCCTCGTCACTTGCGCCCCTTGCTCCACTCGTGCCGCAGCAGTCCGTACACCAGCTCGTCGACGCGCCGCCCGTCGCGGAGCATGCTCGCGCGCATCACGCCTTCCTGGACGAATCCGGCGCCTTCGAGCAGGCGTGCGGAGCGCGGGTTGTCCCCGAAGACCTCCGCGGTGATCCGCTCCAGGCCGAGCACGTCGAAGGCGTGGCCGACCGCCTGGACGACCGCCTGGTGTCCGTAACCGTGTCCCCACAGCTCCTTCTCGCCGACGACGATGCCCAGCCGGCACCGCTGGTGCGCCCGCTCGATGAGCGCCAGATGGAGGAACCCGATGGGCTCCGCGCGGCCGGTGAGCCCGATCGCGAGGTGGACGACGTCCTCGCTCGGCCGCATCCACCGCTCCAGCGTCGCGGCGACCTGTTCACGGCTGTAGGTGTGGATCTCGTCGTCGCTCATCCGCTGGATCTCGAGGTCGTTCTTCCAGCGGACGAGCGGTTCGAGGCTCGCCGGTGTGTGCGGGCGCAGCTCGACGACGCCGTCGCTCGCCGGGGACATCGGCCTGTCGTTCATCGGGTCTTTCGCTCCTTGACGAGTTCGTGGGCGCAGCGCATCGCGATCTCGGCGGTCGTACGGTGGGCGGGGTCGGGCAGGACCTCCGACACGTCGGCGCTGACGACGGTGCAGTGGTCCGCGAGCCAGGACAGCACGTTCACGACCTGCTCGGGGGTGGCTCCGAAGGGCTCCCGGCTGCCGGTGTTGGGCACGTGGACCGGATCGAGCACGTCGATGTCCAGGCTGACGTGGACCTTCCTGCCGCGCAGCGCCGACAGGCCGGCGGGATCGACCTCGCGGACGATCGTGACCGGGCAGCCTGCACCGTAGACGTCGTCGTACGTGGTCCAGGCACGGGCGCCGACGTTCACGATCTCCCGGAAGGCACCGCCCGCGGCCATCGCGGCCACGAAATTGCCGTTGTGGACTCCGGCGGGGGCGCCGGCCCCGGCGGGTCCGTCACGGTCGTGGTCGAGATGCAGCCCCAGGTCCAGATGGGCGTCCAGGTAGACGTACGTCAGATCCTGGTGCCGCCGGGCCGCGGTCATCGCCACCGGGTAGCTCACCGTGTGGTCGCAGCCCACGGCGACGGGAACATATCCGGCCGCGAAGGCCCGTGCCGTGACCTCGGACGCGCCGCGGATCACGTCCGCCGCCTCGCCCGTCAGGACCCCGACGTCGACGGCCGAGGGCCGGTGGCCCCGCGTCCACGGGCCCATCCGGGCCGACCAGCGCCGCACGAAGGCGGCGGCGCCGTCGGAACTGTCCCCGAACCGCTTCGACAGGTCGATGTCGACCCCGAAGAAGCAGGCGGCCGCGGACTTTGCGGGTGCGAGGGCGTCGAGGGCCACGACCGGCGCGCCCCCGAATCCCACCAGCCCGGCGCCGCCGGGATCGTCGAGCGCCTCACCCATCCGCGCGGCCCTTCACGAAGTACGAGAAGGGTGCGACGGCGCCCGGGATGCTGACACTCAGATCGGGCACGGTGTCCCGGACCGCGCGGTGGCCGTCCCAGCGGTAGGGCAGGTGGACGATCCTCCGCGGGCGCTCGACCGCGGCACCGCCGGACCGGGCGGCCTCCAGCCGGTAGGCGGCCTCCTCGACGACCGTCCGCAGCTCCGACAGCCGGCTCTTCAGGTCGGGTGTCATGTCGGTGCGGACGAACCGGAGATGGTGTTCTCCGTGGTCGTTGGTCGTCTTCTGGTCCTTGAGGATCACCAGATTCGCGCTCTCGGGAGTGAACGCGAGCGGAGCGTGCGGCGTCAGCCCGAACGAGTGCACGCCGAGGGACTCCACGTACGGCAGGACCTCCTCCAGCCGTTCGAGCGTCTCGTCGACGTGGCGTATCTGCATGCGCGGGTGGTCGAAGATGAGGTTGGCCTTCACCTTGATGCCCTGCTCGCGCGCCAGCCGCATCGACCGCATGATGTCGGCGTACGTGTTGCCCTTCCCCATCCCGTCGAGGACCTCGTCCGCCAGCGACTCGACGCCGATCGTCACCAGATCGACCCCGGCCGCCGCCATCGCCTCGAAGTGATGGGCCTTCGCCTTGGGCTCGGCCCGGATCGAGCATTCGAGCCGCGCGCCGAGGTCCCGCAGCCGGCCCGCGCCGGCGTCCGCCAGCAGCCGGAAATACCCCATCGGAACGGCGTCCGAGATCAGGTCGATCCGCGAGACGCCGAGCTTCTCGACCAGCACGCCGATGTCGTGGACGACATCGGACGCCTTGCGGAAGAAGGCGCTGACCTTGAACGGGTCCTGCGAGGACAGGAAGGGGTAGTCGCAGAAATCGCACTTGCCCCAGTAGCAGCCCTCCGACAGGAGGACGGGATAGATGTGTTCCGGAAGGTAGTCCACCTCGGTGACCAGGTCGTACGAGAGGGCGCGCACCATGGACCGGACCGCGCCGCCCTTCGCCGAGGCATGGCGCAGTCTGCCCGTGCCGTCGAGGTAGCTGGCGTTCGCCACCTCGCCGGCCTCGCACGCGCCGCGCAGGAACGCCGCGAGCGTGGGGAACTCCCCGTACAGGCTGTACTTGTAGGCGAGGTCGGCCGAGCAGCCGGTCAGCAGCTGTTCGAGCGCGAGGTCGTCGGTCAGTTTGACGGCCGCTCCGCCGAGCACGATCCGCCCGGCGAATCCGGCCGCGCGCAGTCTCCGGCACAGCTCGGCCGTCGCCTCGGTCTGCGTGTGGAACAGCGTCGAGAACGCCAGGTGGTCCGGCTCGCGCCGCAGGATCTCCTCGCACAGCCGGTCCATGGCCACACCGAGCCAGGTGTCCCGGAACTCCGGATCGGGCACCGTGGCACGCGGGTTGACCAGCAGTTCGTGCGCGGCGTCCCAGTCCATGCCCGCCCGGGCCGCACTGACCTCCCCGCCCCGGCAGTAAGGGCTTTCGAGGAACGACAGGTACCGGCCGACACGGGTGAGGTCCTCCGATTCCAGGACGTCGCTGGACAGTTCGGCGACGGCGAGCTGCTTCAGCCGGGTGGTCACCGCCGCCCGTACGTCGTCGCCGCACAGCCAGCCGAAGAAGTCCAGGTTGGCATCGAAGAACTCGACGTCCACGCCGTGTGGCGTGAGCGCGTAGTCGAGCAGGAGCGGGGCCAACGGCGGACCGTTGACCATGCTCACCGCCTGCGGCGGGACGACGACGAGAAGTCTGGGCCGCGTCATGCCGTCTCCACCGGCAGGAACATCGCCAGCGAGTTCTTCACCAGGAAGTCGAGCAGGACCCGCACCTGTCGGGAGAGACCTTCCTTGGCCTGGAGCCGCAGCCACGTGCCGCCGTCGAACAGCGCGGCGAACAGCTTCGCCTGCTCGGGATGGAGGACGACCGCGCGCCCGGTCAGCCCGCTCAGCAACGTGGTCGTGCCCGACTCCTCGTGCGCGTGGTAGAAGGGAATGACGTCGAACGCCTTCCACGTGTCCACGTATCCCCACTGGGGAATGGGGAACGGCGCCTTGGGATTCCGTTCGAAGTACAGCAGGCTGTGCAGCGTGGACGTCGACCCGAGGAAGGGGTAGGGAAAGCCCCTGATCAGCCGGAGCGAGTGCGCGAAGTCGTCCTCGGGATAGGTGTCGATCTCCTCGCGGTGGGACCAGTTCATCTCCCACGGAATGGCCACATCGCCGGAGGGGTCGTAATGGACCTCGATCCCGTAGTGCTCGGGCCGCCGGGCGATGTCCGCGCCCGGGGTCAGCCCGAACTTCCCCAGCGCCACGGTCGCGGCGGATTCGAGCATCGCCTCGGCCGTGTCCAGCGTCACCTGGGCCTGTCGGCTGGTCTCACCGGGGTGCCCGGTGAAGCCCATGAGCTGCACGGGGATGCCGACGTCCGCGAACGCCGACACCAGCGTCTCGAGGCGGTGCACCTCGGTGCCCTTGTTGATGAGGTCGAGGACCTCCTGGTCCGTGCTCTCCATGCCGAACGCGGCGCCCAGGCATCCGGCCCGGGCGAACACCTCGGTGTTCTCCATCCGGAAGCTCTTCTCGAGCCGGAAGTCCGCCATCCACTTGATGTCCAGACCGCTCTCGATGAGCGCGTCGGAGATCTTCAGGGCATAGGCGGGCGAGAGCACGTCGACGGCGAAGAAGAAGTGCTTGGAGTACTGGGACGCCGCCTTCAGGTCCGCGATGACGGTCTCCGGCCGGCGCGTACGCCAGGGCGACGTCGGCGCGTTCATCGCCAGCCCGTAATCGCAGAACGAGCACTTGTTCCAGTAGCACCCGCGCGTCGGCGAATAGAGCGCACCCGGCTTCGGCGCGGCGTACAGGCTGTAGTCCCACACCCCGTAGTTGGGCGGGGGCAGGGAGTCGACCTTCTCGAAGAAGAACCGCTTCAGTGGACGCGGATCGCGGATGTCGACGAGATTGTCGACCGCGCCCAGCTCCTCGCCCTTCTGAAGGTGGTCGGCCAGCCGCGCGATGAGTGTCTCGCCCTCACCGGTGACCAGGTAGTCGACGGCGAAGTCCAGAATCCTCAGCTTGTCGACATCGTCGATGTACTTGTAGAACTTCGCCGCGATCGGTCCGCCGATCGCCACCTTGACGCCGCGCTGCTTCAGCCGGGTCGCCAGCGCCATCGAATGCTCGAGCTGGGAGATGAACGGGATCGTCAGTCCCACCAGAGCCGGCCGCAGAGCGGCGATCCGGTCGGCGTGGTGATCGTAGAACGCGTCCACGACGTCGATCCCGAACCCGGCCTCGACCTCGCGGCGCAGGGTCACCAGATTGATGCGGTCGTCCTCCGAGCCCGGAGGCGAGGCGCTGCTGAACGTACGGTAGGTCGCGCAGCGGGACAGCAGGGTCAGCAGCCGCGGCAGCAGACTGAGTTCGCGTACGGCCGCCAGGTACGCGGGCAGCTCGTAGAACGCCGTTTCGTCACGCAGGGTCGCGAACGCGCGCTGGAACCGTTCGCCGTCCGCGAGCACGTCGATGAACAGGGGGAGGAGCGAATCCTCCGCAGGAGCCTCTTCGTAGCGCTTCACGCACTCGGCGCGCAACTGCTCCACGACCGCGGGCGACATCATGTAGTGCCAGAACTCGATGGCGAGATCCCGCACGACATAGGAATGCCCGGAGTGGTCCAGCGCACCCGCGAGGTACGCGAGGCTGTGATAAGGCTGCGTGATGTCAGTCGTGCCGCAACATGCCAGGTAGACGACTGATCCGTCACTGTCAACGTGCGCCGTGCGTGACGTCCAGTCCCTGTCCTGCCGGTCGAGGACCTCCGTGACGGCGCGGGGCAGGACGCCCTCGAACCGGACAGACATGATCAGCGGTCGTACTGCCTGGCGATCATGGCGCCAGGGTTGACTTCAAGGGCCTGGACGACGCGGACATTGTCCGCGTTCTCCAGGTCCGCGGACGCCAGCATGTCGTCGAGCTGCTCGACCGTGAAGGCCGGACGCTCGTCCTGGGCCTGGGTGGCGGCGACGGCCGGCGAACCCATGGCCGTCACGGCCGCGGCGGCGACCGCGGCGGTCGCGGCTGCGCGGGCGATCTTCTTCCTGCCGCCGCCGGATGCCTGTTCGTCCTTGCTCATGGCGGTACCCCTTCCTCATCGTTCCCTGACGTCACCCGAATGAGCAACGCCCGGGGTTTTATAGCAGCGCCTCACCAGCCACGCCAAGGGTGCACGCACCACTTATCTCCTCACCAAATCGCCCTGAACAGCGCTTACTTGGGAACAAAAAACCGTGATGCGGCCCGCCGATCCGGGCGCGTTCACGCGCTGGGGGCCGGCAAGGGCGTCAAGGCGAGGGCGGCGGCTCGGGGCGAGGGGCGGCGTCGCGCGGCTGCCGGCGGACGAGTTCGAGCACGCCGGCCATGCCGCGCCGGGGAAGGAGTGAACGGGTTTGTCCGTGGGGTCGGCGCCGGCGGCCCAGACGCCTCGGAGGCTCGGTCGGCATCCCGTGATCGCCGCATAAAGGGGACACCGGACCGGGGCCGAATCCGGCCTTGCGCCTGAATTCGGCCTGAGCTAAAGGTCGTTGCAGATCGCGCGGGCCCGGTCGAGGTCCTTCTTCACCTTCGCGTCGAAGCCGAAGACAGCGTTGTGGCGGTCCTGGGACCGGCGGATGACCTCGGCGAGCTCCTTGTACGCCGGGTCACCGGCTGCCGCGGCCGCGGAAAGCGCCCCGGCGGCCATGTAGCGATTGAAGGCGATGTCCCTGGCCGGACCGTCCCCCATGTACTTCTTCTCGTCGAATCCGGCAAGTGCCTCGCATGCGCCACGCGCGTCCGACTCCGGAGTGCCGCCGGTGGGGGCGGGGCCGGAACTCAACGCCCAGGCGGCGCCCGTCCCCGCGGCGCCCAAGACGAGTCCGGCGGCAAGGGAGAGCACCACGATCTTCGTCCGGTTTCCGGGCCGCTGCTCGGCGGCGGCCGGGGCGGGGACGAAGGGGGCCTGAGGGGTGGAGGGGGCCTGGGAGGCGTAGGGATTCCGAGAGGCCGGGACCTGAGGGGTGTAGGCACTCTGGGGAGCATAGGGACCCTGAGAGGCGTAGGGGCTCTGAGGAGTGTAGGAGTCCTGAGGGGCGTAGGAACCCTCGGGAGGACGGGCGTCCTGAGGGGTGGAGGAGTCCTGAGAGGGGCGGGCGTCCTGAGGGGTGTGGGGCTGCTGTGGCTGCATCCGGCCAAAGGTAGCGCGGCCGGCCCACCGCCCGGGCGGAGGGATCAGCCCCGATGCCGCCCTGCGGCGGCGAGAACCACGCGGGAGGGCCGGCCCCGGAAGTAGCCCACGAGCAACCGGACTTGCCCAGGTCGGCGGCCTGACAAGACCTCGGGACGCTGCCTCACTCCATCGAGTGGACACCACCGGATCGGAACCGTGGCGGTTCCCCGGATGGCAGACTTCACCGGGCACGCCGGTGACCCCTCACCGGCGTCCGCCCGATGCCGTCGACGGCGGAGCCGGAGTCCTGTCAGGAGCCCCCGGGCCGCGGTGCCTTCCGGGGGACGTCCGGGTCGGCCTCCGGGGCGGTCCTTCCGCGTACGCCGGCGGCTGGAAGGAGGTCCCGCGATGGATCCGTACACCGGCATCGTCCGGCCGTTGCCCCGACTGCTCCAGGACCACGCCCGGCGCCTCGGGGACAAGGTCTGCTTCCAGGACCGGCGGAGACGGCTGACCTACCGGGAGCTGGAGCGGAGGACCGCGCGGCTGGCCGGCCATCTGGCGGGGCTCGGCCTGGCCCCCGGCGACCGGGCGGCCGTGCTCCTCGGCAACCGGGTCGAGGCGGTCGAGAGCCTGCTCGCCGTCACCCGGGCGAGCGGTGTGGGCGTACCGCTGGACCCGGGCTGCTCCGCGGACGAACTGGCGCGCCTGCTGGACGACAGCGGGGCGCGCGTCCTCGTCACCGACGACGTCGGGGTGACGCGTTGGCCGGCCCTGCCGCGGCGCACCGGGCTGACCGTGATCGTGGCCGAGGGCGGCGACGAGGGCGGTGATACGGGTGACGGGACGGGCGACGGCACCGGGGGCGTACCGCTCGCGAGGGCCAACGGCGTTTTGCCGTATGAGGAGTTGTCGGTCACCGAGCCGCGCACACCGGCCCGGGACGATCTCGCGCTCGACGACGTGGCCTGGCTGCTCTACACCTCGGGCTCCTCCGGCGTCCCCAAGGGCGTGCTGTCCACCCAGCGCAACCGTCTCGCGCCGGTGGCGACGGGCCTCGTCGGCGTCCTGGGCCTGTCCGAACGGGACCGTGTGCTGTGGCCGTTGCCCCTGCATCACGCGATGAGCCAGGTGGTGTGCTTCCTCGGAGTGACCGCGGTGGGGGCGAGCGCGATGCTGCTCCCCCGGTTCTCGGTGACCGGGGTGCTCGACGAACTGCGGGGCGAGGACGCCTCGTTCACTCTGCTCGGCGGGGTGCCGACGACGTTCTCGGCGCTGCTCGACACGGTCCGCGGCGAGGGCTCGGAGAGCCGCGGCCTCGGCGCCCCCGCACTGCGCGGCTGCGTCAGCGGGGGCGCGGCGGCCGGACCCGGCTTCCGCGAGGACTTCGAGGCGCTCTGCGGCGTCCCCTACCTGGAGCATTACGGCAGTACGGAGGCGGGCCCGGTCACCATGCCGGCGCCCGGCGAGGCGGCGACGGCGGACGGGGCGTGCGGCCGGGTGCTGCCCGGCACCCGGATCCGGGTCGGCGAGGGTCCCGACGGCCGGGACACGGGCGAGGGCGAGCTGTGGGTCAACGGGCCGGGGGTGATGGCCGGTTACCACGGCAGGCCGGACGCCACCGCCGAGGTGCTGCGCGACGGCTGGTTCCGCACCGGCGACCTGGCCAGGATCGACGCCTCCGGTGGACTCGCCCTGATCGGCCGGGTGAGCGATCTGATCATCCGGGGCGGGGTCAACGTCCATCCCGCGGAGGTGGAGGCGGTGCTGCGCCGGCTGCCGGGGGTGGCGGACGCCGCCGTCGCCGGGCGCCCGCACCCCGTCTTCGGCGAGGTGCCGGTGGGCTATCTGGTCCCCGACCCCGGGGGCGCCGGGCTCGACCGGGGGCGGATCCTCGCCGCCTGCCGTGCCGAACTGTCCGCCGTCAAGGTGCCCGTCGAGCTGTACGAGGTGGCGGACCTTCCGCGTACCGCCTCGGGGAAGATCCGGCGACGGGACCTGGCCGCCCACCCGGCGCGGGTGGGCGCGCTCGCGGCCGCGCGGCCGCCGGAGGATCCGACGGCCCTGGTACGAAGCGAGGTCGCGGCCGTCCTCGGCTGTCCGGTCCAGGCCGTCGAACCGGACACGGCGCTCCGGGACCTGGGGATGGACTCCCTGACGGCGACGGTGCTGCGGGAGCGGTTGTCGGCGGCGACCGGGCTGCCGCTCTCCGAGGCCGTCGCCTTCGACTTCCCCACGGCCGCCGCGCTCGCCGCCCATCTCCGGCAGCGCAGCGGCGCCGAGCCGGGTGCCGACGGCGGGCGGACGGACCGGGGCACGGCCCGGGCGGACGACGATCCCGTGGTGATCGTGGGAATGGCCTGCCGCTATCCCGGGGAGGTGGCCTCGCCCGAGGACCTGTGGCGGCTGGTGGCCGAGGGGACGGACGCGATCGGGCCGTTCCCCGCCGACCGGGGCTGGGACACCCGGGCGCTGTACGACCCGGACCCCGGCCGGCCCGGGCGGACGTACGTGCGCGAGGGCGGCTTCCTCTCCGGCGCGGACCGCTTCGACCCCGGCTTCTTCGGCATCTCGCCGCGGGAGGCGCTCGCCATGGATCCGCAGCACCGGCTGCTGCTCGAAGTGGCGTGGGAGTCCTTCGAGGACGCCGGCCTGGTCCCTGGCACCCTGCGCGGTTCCGCGACCGGGGTGTACGTCGGGCTGATGTACAGCGACTACGCCCGCCGGGTGACGCGGACGCCCGAGCGGGTCGAGGGGTACCTCGGCCTCGGCAACGCCGGAAGCGTCGCCTCGGGCCGTATCGCCTACACCTTCGGCCTGGAGGGCCCGGCTCTCACCGTCGACACGGCGTGCTCCTCGTCGCTGGTGGCCCTGCATCTGGCGGCCCAGGCGCTGCGCCGGGGCGAGTGCGCCTTCGCGCTGGCCGGGGGTGCCACGGTGATGTCGGGGGCCTCGTCGTTCGTGGAGTTCAGCCGGCAGCGGGCGCTGGCGCCGGACGGCCGCTGCAAGGCGTTCGGGGCGGCCGCCGACGGCACGGGATGGGCCGAGGGTGCCGGGATGCTCCTGCTGACCCGGCTGTCCGAGGCGCGCCGCGCGGGGCTTCCGGTCCGGGCCGTGGTGCGCGGTTCGGCGGTGAACCAGGACGGCGCGAGCAACGGGCTGACCGCGCCGCACGGACCGGCGCAGCAGCGGGTGATCCGGCAGGCGCTGGCGGACGCGGGGCTGACTCCCGGGGACGTCGACGCCGTGGAGGCGCACGGCACCGGCACCCGGCTCGGGGACGTCATCGAGGCGGAGGCGTTCCTCGCGACGTATGGACGGACGGGGCCATGGGAGCGGCAACGGCCGCTCCGGCTCGGCTCGGTGAAGTCGAACATCGGCCACACCCAGGCCGCCGCCGGGGTGGCCGGAGTGATCAAGATGGTGCAGGCGATGCGGCACGGCCTGCTGCCCCGGACGCTGCACGCCGACGAACCGACGCCCCGGGTCGACTGGTCGTCGGCGCGCGTCGAGCTGCTGAACCGGGCGGTGGCCTGGCCCGCCGCGGACCGTCCGCGCCGGGCCGGGGTGTCCTCGTTCGGAATCAGCGGCACCAACGCCCATGTGGTACTCGAAGAGCCTCCGCACGCCGGGGACGTGGACGGCGAGGTCCAAAGCGGCGGGGTCCAGGGCGGCGAGGCGACGGGCGGGAGGTCTGAAGACGGAGAGGCCACATCCGCCGGCCCGCTCGCCGTGGCCTTCCCGGTGTCGGCCAGGACCGGGCCGGCGCTGCGGGCCCAGGCGCGACGGCTGTACGAGCAGGTGACCGCCGCCCCGGACGCGGCCCCGGTGGACCTCGGATTCTCGCTGGCCACCACGCGTGCGTCCTTCGAGCACCGGGCCGTGGTGGTGGCCCGGGACCGGGCCGGGCTGCTCGCCTCCCTGCGGGCGGTGGCGGAGGACGGCCGCGCCCCGGGCGTGCGTACGGGCATCTCCCGCCGCCAGGGCTCCGCGGGCCTGACGGCCGTGCTGTTCACCGGCCAGGGCAGCCAACGCATCGACATGGGACGGGAGTTGTACATGTCACGGGCGCGGCATCCGGCGTTCGCGGCGTCGTGGGACGAGTGCTGCGAGCTGCTCGACCCGCTGTTGCCCGCGCCCCTGCGCGATGTCGTGTTCGCCGGGCCCGGTACGGAGACGGGCGCGCTCCTGGACACGACCCGGTTCGCACAGCCGGCTCTGTTCGCCCTGGAGACGGCCTTGTTCCGGCAGTTCGAGGCCTGGGGCGTACGGCCCGGTCTCGTGGCCGGGCACTCGGTGGGCGAGGTGACGGCGGCGCATGTCGCCGGGGTGCTGACCCTCACGGACGCGTGCACGCTCGTGGCGGCCTGGGGCCGGCTGATGGACGCCCTGCCCCCGGGTGGTGCGATGGCGGCGGTGGCCGCCGGAGCGGACGACGTGGCCGCCCAACTCGCCTCGATCGAGGGCACGGTGGAGATCGCGGCGGTCAACGGGCCCGCCTCGGTGGTCGTCTCGGGTGACGCGCCCGCGGTACGGGAGGTCGCGGACCGCTTCCGGGCACGGGGCCGTACGGTGACGCCGCTACGGGTCGGCCATGCCTTCCACTCGGCCCGGATGGAACCCGTACTGGCCGACTTCGCGAAGGTGGTCCGGGGACTGTCCTTCGCTCCGCCTCGACTGCCCCTGATCAGCGCCGTGTCGGGCCGGGCGGCCGCCGACGAGGAGCTGTGCGCGCCGGAGTTCTGGGTGGACCAGATCCGCCGCCCGGTGCTGTTCGCCGACACGGTGGCGTACCTCGGTGAGCGGGGCGCCGCCTCGTACGTCGAACTGGGGCCGGACCCGGTGCTCACCGGCCTGGTCGGCGAGTGCCTCGCCTCGGCCTCGACCGGCGCGAGCACGCGGGCGGGCGCGGAGTCCGAGGGGGACGGCGACCGGCCGGGCCCGGTACCCCTGGTGGTGCCGACTCTGTGCCGGAAGCGGCCGGAAGCGGACGCCCTGGTCGACACGGTGGCCGCGTTGCACGCCTCCGGCGTGTCCGTCGACTGGCAGGCGGTCTTCGCCGGACGCGGCGGTCGGCGCGTCGCCCTGCCCACCTACGCGTTCCAGCGCCGCCGTTACTGGCTGGAGCCCGACCCCGAGTCGCCGTCCGTATCCTCCCCGGAGACCGGAGCCGGCCACCCTTTCCTCCGGTCGGTCACCCCTACGGCGGACGACGACGGACTGCTGCTGAGCGGGATGCTCTCGGTGCGCGCACACCCGTGGCTCGCCGACCACGCGGTGGCCGGGGACGTTCTGGTGCCCGCGACCGCGTTCGTCGACATGGCCCTGCACGCCGGCGAGTCGGCGGGTACGGCCATCCTCGGCGAACTCGTGCTGACCGCACCACTGCCCTTGCCCGCCGACGGCGCCGTGGCCGTTCAGGTGAAGGTGACGAAGGCGGACGAGACGGGCCGGCGGGCCGTGTTCGTCCATTCCCGGCCGCAGCCTCCGGCGGACGACCGGCCCTGGGTCCGCCACGCGACCGGGGTGCTGTCGCCGGCGCCTCCGCCCGAGGAGGAGGCAGCGTCCCTGTCTCACCCGCCGCGGCCGCCGAGGACGGTTCCTCCCCCGCACTCCGATGCCTCCATGGGCGGACCGTACGAGCGGCTGGCGGCCTCCGGACTGAGCTACGGCCCCGCCTTCCGGGGCCTGCGGGCCGCCTGGCGACAGGGGGAAGAGCTGTACGCGGACGTCGAGTTGCCCGAAGCGGCCCAGGCGGCGCGCTCTGGGGCGGAGGGCTCCGGGTTCGTCCTGCATCCGGCGCTGCTCGACGCGGCGTTGCACGCTCTGGCCCTGCACCACTTGGGTGGCGTGGACGACGAGAGCGGCTCCGGAACGGCCGCTGCCGACGGTCCCCTGTCCCTCCCCTTCTCCTTCAGCGGCGTACGGGTATGGCGCGCGGGCCGCGTTCGGCGGGTGCGGGTGCGGCTGACGCCCGGACCCGACGGGCAGACGGGAGTGGAGCTGACCGACGAGACGGGTTCGCCCGTGGCGGCGATCCGTTCGCTGGCCCTCCGGCCCCTTCCGCGTACCGGCTCCACGCCGGCACCGGCCGCCACCCGCACGCTCTACCGGACCGACTGGGTGCCGTCGCCCCCGGAATCCTCCATGCCTGGGGCGTTGCCGCGTTGGGCGGTGCTGGGCACGCCCGGCACCCCTCCGGTCGACGCCCTCGCGCCGCCGGGGTCCGGTGTCCCCGTGTACCGCGCCCCGGCGGACTGCGACGGGTCGGCCGCGGTCGTCCTGGCTCCCTGCCCGCCGCCCGACACCGCCGGCGATGTCCGGGACTCGGCAGCCGCGCTGCTGCGGTCGGCGGACTGGGCACTGACGCTTGTTCAAGAGTGGCTGGCTCGACCGCAGTTGTCGCGTTCCCGCCTCGTCCTGGTGACGTCCGGTGCCGTTGCCGCGGCGGGTGACGGCGCCGGTGAGGATACGGACGGCGCGACCACGCCCGTACCCCCGCACGCCCCGGTATGGGGACTGGTCCGCTCGGCCCTGCGGGAGAATCCGGACCGTTTCGCTCTGGTCGACACGGACGAGCGTTCCGATGGCCGGCGCGGTCTGCTCGCCCTGCTGCCGGGCCTGTCGACGGGCTCGGTGCCGGAGGCGGCCGTACGCCGGGGGACGGTGTACGTGCCGAAGCTGGTGCCGTCGGCCGACCCGGCGCCGGAGCCGCGCGAGCACGGGCATCCGCGCCGGCCGCTCGACCCGGAGGGCACCGTCCTGGTCACCGGCGGCACGGGTTCGCTGGGCGCGCTGGTGGCCCGGCATCTGGTCACCGCGCACGGCGTCCGGCATCTGCTGCTCGCCGGCCGGCGCGGGCCGGACGCCCCGGGGGCCCGGGAGCTCGTCGCGGAACTGCGTGGGCTGGGCGCCGAGGCGGCCGTACACGCCTGCGACGTCGCGGACCGGACCGCGCTCGCGGCCTTGCTCGACGCGGTGCCGGCGGCCCACCCGCTGACCGGCGTCGTACACGCCGCGGGGGTGCTCGACGACGGCGTCGTCCCGGCGCTCACCACCGAGCGACTGCGGCAGGTCCTGCGGCCCAAGGCGGATGCCGCGCTCGCGCTGCACGAGCTGACCCTGGGCCACGACCTGGCCGTCTTCGCACTGTTCTCGTCGGTGGCGGGCACCTTCGGCTCCGCCGGCCAGGCCACCTACGCGGCGGCCAACTGCTCACTGGACGCCCTCGCGCACCACCGGGCGCGGCTCGGACGGCCCGCCACGTCGATCGCCTGGGGTCCGTGGCGGCAGGACGACGGCATGACCGCACACCTCGGCGAGACGGACCGGCGGCGGATGGCCCGTTCCGGCTTCGTCCCGCTCGGGGCGGAGGAAGGGCTGGCCCTTTTCGACGCGGCCGTGGCCGGTGACGAGCCCGTGGTGGTCGCGGCCCGCCTCGCCCCGTCCGCTGCTGCTGCCCACACGGGCGTCGAGGCGGGGACCGAGAAGGACGGGGATCGCGAGAACGACCGTGGCAGGCGTGGCGAGCGGGTCAGGCCGACGCTCGCCACGGTCCGGACCCTGGCGGCCCGGGTTCTCGGCCACGGAGAGGAGGCCGGCGAGATCGGCGCGGACACCCTGCTGGCGGATCTGGGGCTGGACTCCCTGGCCGCGGTCGAACTGCGCAACGAACTCGCGGCGTGGACCGGGCTGTCCCTGCCGTCCACCTTGCTGTTCGACTTCCCGACGCCGCGCGCGCTCGCCACCGAGCTGGGGCGGCGGTACGACACCGAGGCGCCGGCCGGGGACCCGCCGAGGCAGCCCGGACGACCGGCGGACGAGGGCAGGGGAGACGTCACGGACGACGCTCCGACACGAGGCACCGCGTCGCACACCGGGGCGCGGTCCGCCGGGGAGGCGCCCGACTCCCTGGGCGCCCTCTTCCGTACGGCATGCGTCCGAGGACGGACCTGGGACGGCATGGCGCTCCTCACCCTCGCCGCACGGCTGCGCCCCGTCTTCGACCGCGCCGGAGCGGCCGAGGCAGCACGAGCACCGGTCACGCTCGAAGCGGGTGACACCGGGCCCCGGCTGGTCTGTTTCCCCGCACTCAGCGCGCTCTCCGGGCCGCAGGAGTACGCGCGCCTCGGCGCCGGACTGCGGGGGCTGCGGCCGGTTTCCGCGCTACGGCACCCGGGGTTCGAACCCGAGGAGGCCCTGCCCGCCACCCGGGACGCCCTCGTCACCGCGCACGCCGCCGCCGTCCGGGCGGCCGCGCCCGAGGGCGCCGCCGTCCTGCTGGGGCGGTCGGCCGGCGGCTGGGTGGCACATGCCGTGGCCGAGCGGCTGGAATCCGAGGGCATGGCCCCGGCGGCCGTCGTCCTGATGGACACCTATCCCCCCGACCGGGGCGAGCGGGGCCGGGCGCTCTCCGCGATGACCTCGGACATGCTGCGGCGGGCGGCGGAGTTCGCCTCCACCGAGACCGGCCGGCTCACCGCCATGGCCGGGTACTTCGAGCTCTTCGACGGCTGGACCCCCGCGCCGCTCTCCTGCCCCACCCTGTTCGTACGAGCCCGGGCCCCGCTGCCCGGCGCCGCCCCCGCCCCGGACTGGAGCCTGCCGCACACCGAGATCACCGCGCCAGGGGACCACTTCACCCTGCTGGAGGAACACGCCCGCACCACCGCGCTCGCCGTCCACCGGTGGCTCGACGGCCCGGCCTGAGGTTCCCCCGGCGCTCGTCCGCTCCGGCGGCCCGTCTCTCGGGCCGCCGGAGCAATGTCTTGTTGTAGACCTGCCCATCACGACGGTGCGCTGGCACGCTCTCAGCCACGACAACGCCCAGGGCCGCCCCCCGCGCCCCCGCTTCCCAGCGAAGGAGCCCGCGTGACCCGCCTGCAGCCCGCGCACCGTCGTACCACCGCCCGCGCCGCCGCCCTCATCGCCTCGGCCGCCGTGGTCGCGGTCGGCGTCCAAACCGGAACCGCCGACGCCGACACGCCGCGCGAAGCCGGCGCGACCGCGGTCGCGCTCAGCGCCCCACAGCGCGCCGCCGCCCTCCAGGAGGGCCAGACCAAGGCGGCCGACACCGCTCGGGCGATCACACTCGGCGACCGGGAAGCCCTGATCGCCCGCGATGTCGTCAAGGACGCGGACGGCACTGTCCACACCCGGTACGAGCGTACGTACGCCGGTCTCCCGGTCCTCGGCGGCGACCTCGTCGTACACGAGAAAAGGGACGGCGCGCGCTCCACCACCAAGGCGACCGACGCCCGTATATCCGTCGCGAGCACCACTCCGGCCGTCGCCGCCACCACCGCGGGCCAGGCCGCCGCCACGTCCTCCCGCGCGAAGGACGCCAAGGCCGACACCACCCGCAAGGTGATCTGGGCCGCCACCGGCAAGCCCGTCCTCGCCTGGGAGACCGTCGTCACCGGCACCCAGACCGACGGCACCCCGAGCCGCCGCCACGTCATCACCGACGCAGACAGCGGCAAGGAACTCTTCTCCTACGAGAGCATCCGGACCGGCATCGGCAACTCCTTGTACAGCGGCCAGATCAGCCTCGGCACCTCCGGCTCGAACGGCACGTACACCCTCACCGACGCCGCGCGCGGCGGGTCCAAGACCTACGACCTCAACGGCGGCACGTCCGGCACCGGCACGCTCTTCACCAACAGCACAGATGTGTGGGGCAACGGCCTCGTCACCCACCGCGAGAGCGCCGCCGCCGACGCCCACTACGCCGAGGCGACCACGTGGGACTTCTACAAGAACGAGCTCGGCCGCAATGGCGTCCGCGGCGACGGCAAAGCCGCCAACTCCCGTGTCCACTACGGCATCAACTACGCCAACGCCTTCTTCGACGGCTCGTGTTACTGCATGACGTACGGCGACGGCTACGACAACGCCCACCCGCTCACCGCCACCGACATCGCCGCCCACGAGATGTCCCACGGCGTCACCGCCGCCACCGCGGGCCTGATCTACAGCGGTGAGTCCGGCGGCCTCAACGAGGCGACCTCGGACATCCTCGGCACCTCGGCCGAGTTCCACGCCGGCAACGCCACCGATGTCGGCGACTACCTCATCGGCGAGAACATCGACGCCAACGGCACGGGAAATCCGCTGCGTTACATGGACAAGCCGAGCAAGGACGGCGTGTCCAAGGACTTCTGGTACTCCGGCATCGGCAACGTCGACGTCCACTACTCGTCGGGCCCGGCCAACCACTTCTTCTACCTGCTCGCCGAGGGCAGCGGCCCCAAGGTCGTCAACGGTGTGCCCTACGACTCGCCCACCGCGAACAACGTGACCGTGTCCGGCATCGGCCGGGTCAAGGCCTACAAGATCTGGTACAGGGCGCTCGCCACGAAGTTCACCTCCTCCACCAACTACGCGGCCGCCCGCACGGGCACCCTCGCCGCGGCCGCCGATCTGTACGGCCCGGACAGCCCCGAATACGCCGCGGTCGCGAACGCCTGGAGAGGCGTCAACGTCGGCTGACAGAAGGCGAGAAGAGCGCACGACGCGCTCCACCACCTGGTGCGATCGGGCTCTCCTCCCCCGATCGCACCGGGTCCACCGGCTCCGCGCAACCTCGTATCACCGCCGCCCGAACTCTGTGTCGCCCGCACTGCATCGGGATAATGATCAGCCGTGAAGAGACTCAGAATACTTGCGAGTTGGCTGGGCACTCTGCTCCTGCTCGGTGGCACCGCGCCTGTCGCACAGGCGGAGGAACCGAAGAATCTCCAGGTGATGACCTGGAACATGTGCGGCAGCCAGCGGGACACCTGGAACTGTGCGGGCACCGGCACCCCGGACCAGAAGACGGACGTGGTCAAGTATCACGTCGACACCAACTACGTACAGGCGGCGCTGCTGCAGGAGATCTGCGAGGACGATCTCACCCTCCTGATGGGGAAGCTGGGTTCCACCTGGAACAAGAGCTTCTTCCCGTACAAGTGGTCGCAGAACGGCGTCACATGGAACAGCCGCTGCGGTAACGACGGCCCGGCGGACCGGGCCGACCGGATCGGCACCGCCATCGTCGTCAAGGGCCCGATGGCGGACGCCCGGCAGTACCCGATCACCGTCCCCTGGACCGGCCCGAACCAGCCCTTCCAGTGCGCCACCGCCGTGTGGTGGGACACCACCGTCTGCAATGCCCACCTCACCCTCAAGGGCTCCAACCCCGACCACCCCGACTGGGACTACCGGGACGACCAACTGGCCGAGATCCAGGCCATCGTCGCCGGCTTCCCCCACATGGTGATCGGCGGCGACTTCAACGCCCAGCCCCCGGACTCGGCCGGCGGCAAGCCCAGCGCCTGGATCTGGCCCGACGGCTTCTACTCCACCGGCCCGGACACCCCCGGCTACCTCGAATGCGACCAGACGGGCGCCGAGCGGACCGGCCGGCCCACGCATGACGGCGGCTGGAAGCTCGACTACCTCTTCAGCGGCGAGACCCGCCGCTGGTGCGCCCTGGGCGCTTCGGCGTACTCCGACCACCACGTCATGATCGAGAGCGTCGCGGTGAGCTGATTCCGGCGGCTTCCGACCGGACGGCTGCCGAGTTCCGGCACACGCACTTCGGGGTGAAGGAACGCGGGCGCGCGGCACGCCGAGCGAGCCATTCTCGTCGACCTGGCCGATATCACAGCGCTGCCGCTCGGCCATGGCCGGTGCCGCGGGCCCACGCTGGCCGAGATTGCCCTTGCCCGAAAAGTTGCGCGTGGCAAGGATCTCCGTGGGGCACCGATGGCCGACGGGGGGAAGCCATGCTGCGCATCCATTTCACCAGCGACGACCTGGCAACCGTGCGTATCGCCCGCAGCCCGGACCCGTTGTGGGAGATCGTGTGCAGTCTGTTCCGGCTGCAGGCACGCGAGGGCGCCCTCGCCTTCGACCCATGGCGGCGTACGGTCGGCGAGCTGGTCCGCCGGAGCGCGACGGCCCGGGGGGCGGCGTCGGCGTTGCACAGCCTCGTGCCACGCGCCGCCTACTTTCCGGACTTCCTCACCCCGCCCGTCGAAGGTGGTCCCACCGACCTCCAGACGGGCATCGACCGGGTGCTCGCGACACCTCGACGGCGTCTGCGCCAGGAGCTGGCCCTGCTGTCGGAGGGCGGCGGGCAACCTTGGGCGGGTGCGGAGCTCGCACGGGGGGACGTGCCCACGCTGACCGCGCTGGGCACGAACCTCCGTACCTACTACGCGGAGTTCATCGCGCCGTTGTGGGGCCGCATCAGCGCGGCCACGGCCGCGGACCTGGCCCTGCGCACCCGCGCGGTCGTGGACGGCGGCACCCAGGCGCTGTTGAACAGCCTGCGGCCGACGATGACATGGGAGTCACCCGTCCTGACCGCCGATTATCCGGTCGAACGCGATCTCCACCTGCAAGGCCGAGGTCTACTGCTGGTCCCGTCGTACTTCTGCTGGCGGCGCCCCATCACCCTGGCCGACGACGACTTGCAGCCGGTGCTCATCTATCCGGTCGACAGAACCCGGGCGTCGGACGCTTCGCTGCCCTCGCTGCCCCGCCTGCTCGGCTCCACCCGGGCGGCACTCCTGCACGAAGCCGCCTCGCTCGCCTGCGCCACCACGTCCGAACTCGCCGACGCGACGGGGGTGTCCCTGCCGAGCGTCAGCCAGCAGCTGGCCGTGTTGCGCGAGAGCGGGCTCGTCACCTCCCGGCGGGACGGCAAACGCGTCATCCACGCCACGACTCCTCTGGGGTGCCGCCTCCTTGGCCGGCCCTGAGTTCAAGTCCGGGAAGTGGCCGACGTTTTGGCCGGAGCCAAAAGCAGGAGCGCTCCGCCCTCGGACCATCGCATCGTTGCCGCGGAAGCACGACGAAACCGCAGCAGACCAGAAGGAACCCACATGAAGCAGTTCAAGCGTTCCGCAGTCGCGGTCCTCAGCGCCGCCCTCCTCGGCGCCGCCGGACTGGCGGCCACCGCCACACCGGCCAACGCCGCCCAGGACACGGCCGGGTCGGCCTCGACGGCCCAGACCGTCACCCTGCGCTTCGACTACACCTCGTGGTCCCACTGGACCAAGGACGCATCCGACGCATCTCACGCGGGCACCCTGAACGCGGGGTGGAACTACGTCTACTGCTACTCGATGGGCGGGACGGTCACGGACGTGGGCAGGACCAGCGCCACCTGGTTCCTGACCGACGACGACAGCGGCAACAAGAACGTCTGGGTGAGCAAGGTCTTCCTCGCCCGAGACCAAGTGAACATTGACGTACCCAAGTGCCAGTGACGCACCACAGCGACGGCGCCCCACCGGGAGGAACTCACATGAGGCAGCTCAAGCGTTCCGTGGTCGCGGTACTCAGCACCGCCGCCCTCGGCGCGGCCGGCCTGGCGGCCACCGCCGTACCGGCCAACGCCGCCCAGAACCCGGCCGGGTCGACCTCGGCCACCCAGGCGCTCACCGAGCTGAACTTCCAGTACGCCTCACGGTCCTACCAGTCCCCGAACCCGCAGAGTCCCAGCATGGGCATGGTGTACCCGGGTCGGCGCTACGTCTACTGCTACACGATGGGCCCAAGTGTCACGTACATGGGTAAAACCAGCTCTACCTGGTTCCTGATCGATGACGACAGCGGCAACAAACACGTCTGGGTGAACAAGGTCTACCTCGACCCCGACTCCTGGAACGTACCCGTGCCCAAGTGCTAGTCCCGACACACCACAGCACCGACACCCCCTCCGGACCGTTCGTCTCGGACCCGGCCGGGGTGCCGGTGCCGTTTCACCCAGGTCAGCGCGGATTCCGCCGGGCCTTCAGCGGGACCGTCGGGAGTTCCGGGGCCGGGAGGCGGTCGCCGGGGTAGCCGTGGACCTCGCCGAAGCGGTCGCCCGTCATCCAGTCCTCGCGGGCCTGGCGGATCTCGGCGTCCGAGCGGGCGATGAAGTTCCACCAGATAGCACAGCTTTGCCGTTTTAACCCAGGTCAGGGGCGGGGTAGAGGTGGTGCACGAGCAGTGAGTCGAGGTGCCGCAGGGAGGTCCAGCAGAATCGACTTGAGTTTGTCGAAGGCGTTGGACTGGGTGGCCAGGCAGAACACTTTGTCGCCAGCGAGGCGTATATCGCGGAGCTGAGAGGGAGAGGGGGCTCCGTCCGGGTCGATGGCGCCGGCGGCTGGCGACCGCGACCGTGCGCGCGACCAGTTGTTCGGGCCGGGCTGCAGCAGTTGCTCATCCCGAATGCGGACACGACCGCGGTGCCACCAAGTCCGTGGACCGCGTCTGTGCGCCCTCGCGCAGGACATCGCACCCGCGCATCGCCTCCCGCGTGCTCACATCGGCAGCGGTGTGGGCGCGCGGGGCCCGGTCCGCATCCGGGGCCGTCAGACGGCGATCCTGCCGAACAGGTGGTTGGCGGGAGCGTCCGGGTCATCGCCGTAGAAGAACTCGGAAATTGCTTGGTGAAATTCGGAGCGGTCCAGCACACCGGAGCCGTCCTGGTCCAGAGCGGCGAAGACCGCGGCGCAGTCCTCGCCGGGGACGCCGGCGATCGAGTCGAACATCTGCTGGAACTCCGCTTGATCGATCTCGCCGTTTCCGTTGAGATCGACGAGGTCGAAGAAGCAGTTGGTCACCGGCTCGATCTGTTTCGGGTACAGGGTGGGATCGGTCAGGGCCCGTGCGAATCCCTCGGTCATCTCCCGCAGATCGACCTTGCCGTCACCGTCCTGATCCATCGGGGCGATCACGTTCGTCCAGAACTCGTCCATCCTCTCGGTGAGCAGGCGGGCGGTCGTGGAGTCCGGCGCGGTGCCGCGGGCGGCGATGTAACGCTCACTCATCATGCGGATGTCCCGCTGGGTGATGAACCCGTCGCCATCGACATCGGCTCCCCTGAACCACTGGCCGTACTTGAGGTTTTGAAGTGCAGTCACAACCCCGCACGGTATTCATGCCATTACGTGGACGCAAACGGCGAGCGGCAACCTCCCGATGGCCAGGGCCAGCCTGCTATGCGCTTGACGACGGCATACGTGGAAGATTGCTGAGGGGACAGGAATTCTTCGTATTAATGTTCGAGGTTTGGTGGCGTAAAGGCGAGCACCTCAGGAAGGGGATCGTCGTACAACTCGACGTCGACCAGCGCACTGAGAGCACTCGGTCCCTGGGACAAGCGCGAGCACGGCCGATCCGCCGTGAGTGCGTTCGGATTGCCGTGGCGGTCCAATGTTCCGCTCAGGCCCGGCTGGACTGGATCCCACCACGCTCCCGTGGACAGTTGTACGACGCCTGGCATGACGTCGTCCGACAGGACTGCGCCCGCGAGACAACTGCCCCGGTCGTTGTAGACGCGTACGACCATGCCGTTCTCGATGCCGCGCGACGCGGCGTCCTGCGGGTTGATCGTCACGGGCTCACGGCCACGGAGCTTCGAGCTGAGGCTGCGGCCACCGTTGTCGTATTGACTGTGCAGGCGTGAGGCCGGCTGATTCGAGATCAGATGCAGTGGGAATCGGTCCGCCAGATCGGCACGAAGCCACTCCACCGGTTCCAACCACGTCGGATGTCCGGCGCAGTCGTCGTAGCCGAAGGAGTCGATCTCCTCGGAGAAGATCTCGATCCGGCCCGATGGTGTCGGCAGGGGGAAACGCTGCGGATCCGAGCGGAGCGCCTCGAAGCTGCCGGGAAACGGTCCGCTCGACGTCGGCAGCTCAGCGGTGGAACTTCGCCAGAAGTCGTCGAAGCTCGGCAAGACGGCATCGTCGCCGAGTTCGGCCTTGGTCCGCTCGTACAGATGCCGGACCCATTCGATCTCGGAGCGCGACTCCGTGAACTCCTGCTCGTATCCGAGCCGGGAGGCCAAGGCGGCGAAGATCTGGTGGTCGGTGCGTGACTCGCCCGCCGGCTCGCGGACCTTCGGCATCGCGACGAGGTGGGGGTCCGAGAGTCCGGCGGCGAAGTCGTCGCGCTCCAAGCTGGTGGCGACGGGAAGGACGATGTCCGCGAACTTGGCCGTGGTGTTCCACCAGGCTTCGTGAACCACCACCGTGTCAGGGGTCTGCCAGGCCCTGGTCAGCCGATGCAGGTCTTGGTGGTGGTGGAACGGGTTCCCTCCGCACCAGTAGACCAGGCGAAGCTCAGGCAACGTGAGGCGCCGGCCGTCGTAGTCGATGGTCCGACCCGGATGCAGCAGGGTGTCGGCGATCCTTGCCACAGGGATGAAGTCCGGAACGGGGTTGGAAACCCCGGGAATCGACGCCACGAAGGGGCGGCCTCGGGCAACGCCGGTCGCGTCCATCGTCGCGTAGCCCGCGCCCCAGCCGCAGCCGGACCGCCCCATCGAGCCCGCCATGGCGGCCAGCACGACAGACATCCAGATCGGCTGTTCACCGTGGTCTGCCCGTTGCACCGCGTAGTTGACCATGATGAGAGAACGTCGCGTGGTGAGACGGCGAGCCAGGTCGGTGATCGCGTCGCGACTGATGCCCGTGATCCTCGCTGCCCAGGCAGCGTCCTTGGGGACACCGTCGAGCTCGCCGGCCAAATAGGAGGCGAAGCGGTCGAACCCGACGCAGCACCGGCGCAGGAAGTCCTCATCGTGCCACCCGTTGACCAGCATCGTGTGTGCGATGCCGAGCATCGCGGCGGTGTCGGTGTTGGGGGTGACGGGCAGCCACTCGGCGTCGAGGAAGCCGGCGACATCGCTGCGGATGGGGCTGATGTTCACGAACCGCACTCCGGCCTCACGGCACCGGCGCTGCAGGTTCTGCGTCTGGTGCCTGGCCAGCCCGCCGGGGTTGATTTGGCTGTTCTTCAGGGCCAGCCCTCCGAACGCCACCACAAGCTCACAGCCCTCGGCGATCTCGTCCCACATCGGCATCCGGGACAGGTAGCTCCAGGGTTGCCCACCGATCACATGCGGGAGGATGACCTCCAAAGCCGCCGTGCTGTACGTGTTGCGCGAGTCGGTGTACCCCCCGCCCAACGCCAGGAACCGGTGGAGTTGACCCTGCGCATTGTGGAACCCGCCCGCACTCGCCCAGCCGTAGGATCCTCCGAACACCGCGCTGTCTCCGTACTGTGAACGCACTCGATGGAGTTCATCGCTCACCAGCGTGATCGCGTCGTCCCAGCTCACCTCCACGAAGGCGTCCGCGCCTCTGGTCGTGTCGTGGGCGCGCGGCAGGCCGTTCAGCCAGCCCCTGCGCACCGCGGGGCGCAACACGCGAGCGCTGTCGTCGGCGGCTGCCACCATTCCGGGGCCGATAGCCGACGGCGCGGGGTCATCGCCCCTCGGCTCGATTCGCACCAACCGACCAGAATCGACCACCGCGACGAAGCTGCCCCAGTGCGTCGCAACCGACATGCGGCGTTCCACCATGCGTCAACTCCGTCCCCGAAGCTTCCCCTGCTCTTGGACAGCGGCTGCTTACGCCCCAGGGCTCCCCTTCAGTCGACGGTCCGCGGGACAGAGACTTCCCCTGCGGCCTGTTGCCCAACCCCGTCGGTGCACGCGGCCCCCAATGGCCGCACGGAAGCCCCAGCCACGTCGGCTCAGGGCGGGTACCTGTCGATAACGGAGCTCGCCACTAGGTGGGCCCTGCGGTCGCCGCTCCGCGGTCGACCCTTCCCCGGCGTCCGGCTCCGCTGGTCTCCCTGCCTGGACAACTGCCACGGGGTGGCGTGGGGAGTGCGACCTCCCGATGGCTGTCCGGCTTCTGCCGCCTGACCGCCCAGCAGAACCCGCGCGAAGCCGCGACCGCCATCGCGAAGGACCACGACGCACCCGCGATCGTCCACGACGCCTCCCTCGCCTACCTGATCCATGTCCAGACCAAGAACGGCGGGCGCCCGCGGGACAGGCGGTGGGAGTGGGTGATCCACGCCTTCGGCGAACAGGGCCCCGAACTCGCCGAGCGGTTGGCAGCCACGGTGCGGGCCTGAGACCGCCATGTGCGCGCCGACGACCGGTGCACCGCTCACGCCTCCAGCGTGCCCCAGGCCGGGATCGGGGTTGAGGCAGCGACGCAGAGTGACGGGAAGGCTCAGCCGAAAGGCACCCCGGATTACGTCCGGAGCGGCCTCCCTCGGGTCCCGAATCAGCACCTCGCTTACCCGTGCTGGTTCGGTGCTGGTTCTCGCCCTCCGAGATCCGGGAAAGCACAGGTCCTAGCCCTGATCGAATGAGTTGTCGTACCACTCGATCGTGGTGCCGATCAGGCTCGCGGCGCGCGCTTGAGCCGACCAGGAAGCGTGGGGCATGTATTGCGAAGGCCAGGACCACAATGTCCAGTCGGCATCGCGGGCCGCGCCGAAGTCGCAGCCGTGAGGAAGCTAGAACGGCATCTCGTGGATTCCGGCCCCCGCTTCCCGGATCGCTGACCGGTCCGGCGTCACGGCCCGGGATGCAACACCCACGTCCGGCCTTGATGTCTGAGGCTCCCCGTGCAGTTCGGTGAGGCCAAGGGCGACGAGCTGAAGCGGTGAACTCTTCCTGTCCTGCTCGCCGGATGTGGATGTTGTCCGCCGCGCGTGTTCACCGCGCTGCTCGCGCAGGTCGACGCCGAGAGCGACCTGGTCTGGGCCGTCGCGGTCGACTCGACGATCGTACGCGCGCAGCAGCACGCCGCCGGGCCCGGCAAAAGGGGCCCGACCGGCGAGCCGCAGCATCATGCCCTCGGGCGGTCCCGAAGCGGGCTGACCACGAAGATCCACCTCGCCGTGGACGGCCGCTGCCGCCCGCTCACCTTCGTGCTCACGCCCGGCCAGGCCGGCGACGCGCCCGCCTCCACCGAAGTGATGGCCCGGATCCACCCCGGCCAGCCGCGGCAGACCGCGCACGAGGCCGGATGCGGTTCTCGTGACAAGGCGTACTCGTCGCGCGCGATCCGTGCCTATCTGTGGCGGCACGGGACCCGGACGGTGATCCCGCAGCCCGCCGACCAGGACACCGGCCTCATCCGTCGCCCCCTTTGCACTCTATGCGACCACGCCGAGGGAATCGCCCCAGGTGTCACCACGGTGGTTCAGATACCGGACGATGCCGCCAACACCGATCCTCGGATTACGCCTCCAGTACGGAAAAGCGATGCGTCGCCGTCTTCAGCGAAACACTCGTCGAAGCGGAAGGCACGGCAGCCCAAGGAGGACGACCGACCGGTCATACTTTCGCCAGCCCTGGGCGCCGGACAGGCTGTCGTCGGCAAGAGTCGCCTCATACCGCCCGCCGCTCACGGGCTAGCCGATACACGCCCCCTCACCGAGACGATCCGCGGCTTCATACGCCGCCCAGCGGCCGAACCCCCAGGCTGACGGCCCGTCAAAAAAGTCAGCACAAGGTCAGCATCGATCCGACTAAACCTTGTCACACGCTCCCGAACACGGGGCTCGGCAGACCCCACTGCCGAGCCCAGCCGACTTCCACTTGCCGAGCACGCAACAGACAGCGGATCGATGTTCCAGGCTTGACGGCCGCCAGCCGGGGCGCCGCCACCCAGTCACACGTTTCCGCAGGTCAACGCACCCGATGACGCGGCTTCAGAGGCGTGGTGGGCAACGCCGGAGCGGGCAGTCGGGCGCCGTCGTAGCCGTGCACCTCCCCGAACCGCGTGCCTTCCTCCCAGTCCTTTCGGGCTTGTACGATCTCATCACCGGATCGGGCGATGAAGTTCCACCAGATGACGAGGTCCTCTTCGAACGGGGTGCCGCCGAGGAGGACCGCGCGGGCGCGGTCGGCGGACTCGTTGACGAGGGTCAGGGTCGTCCGGCCCGTGGCGGCGTAGCCGAGCTGGGCGGGGCGCAGCAGGGCGCCGTCGAAGCGGACGTCGCCCTCGTCGACGAGGAGGCCGTGCTCGAAGGCCGGGTCGACGTCGAAGGTGACGGTGGCGCCGGGATCGAGGAGGAGTTCGGCACCGAGCAGCGGGGTGAAGGTGTTCACCGGGGAGGTCTCGCCGGCGAGCGTGCCGAGGAAGACCCGGAGTTCCGCGCCGTCGACGCGAAACGACCGCGGGGCGTGGTGCTGGAAGTCACGCGGGGCGTGGCGGTGCGCGTCCGGCAGGGCCACCCACAGCTGGACACCGTGCAGGACGGTGGTGTCGGGGGTAGAGACCTCGGAGTGGCTGATGCCGTGGCCGCCGGTCATCAGGTTGAGTTCGCCGGGGCGCACGAAGGCGTGGACGCCGAGGCTGTCGCGGTGCTCGATCTCCCCCGTGAAGAGCCAGCTCGCCGTCTGCAGCCCGATGTGCGGGTGCGGGGCGACGTCCATGCCGCCGGACTCGGCGACCCGGTCGGGGCCGTAATGGTCGGCGAAACACCAGGCTCCGATGGTGGTCCGCGCCCGCTGCGGCAGCGTACGGCGTACGGTCATGGCGCGCGGTCCGCCCAGCGGGACGTCCCGTGCCGTGAGGATCTCGACCTCCGTGTCACGCATGCTTCCGATCCTCTCCCCCAACTTGTAGTTTCATTTTCAACAATCATGGACGATGATGGGGTCCGACGGCAACTCCCGGCGGACGGGCCCAGCAGCGAAGGAAGTACGACGTGAGCGACATGACGGAGACCGCGGTGCAGACGACCGGGCGGATCTACCTCGACAAGCAGAGCCCGGCCGCGTACCGGGAGCTGCTGCGGACCGCCGACGCCGTCCGCGCGACGGCCGCCGAGGCGGGCCTGGACCGGGTGCTCGTCGAGCTGGTCAACCTTCGCGTCTCGCAGCTCAACGGCTGCGCCTCCTGCCTCGACGTGCACACCCGGGCCGCACTGCGGGCCGGAGAGACGAACCGGCGGCTCGGGGTGCTCGCCGCCTGGCGGGACACCCAGCTCTTCACCCCGCGCGAGCGCGCGGCCCTCGCCCTGGCCGAGGCCACCACCCATCCCTCCGACGCGCTCGCGCAGGAACGCGCGTACGCCGACGCCCGCGCCGTGCTCGACGACGACCAGCTCTCCGCCGTGCTCTGGGCGGCCATCACCATCAACGCCTTCAACCGGGTCTCGATCCTCAGCAAGCACCCCGTACGGGACACCCCGGCCCGCTGATCCGGTCCCTCGGCCGCCCGCCTTCGAGGAATTCTATGGCGCGGCCCAGGGCGCGGCCGGGTCGGACGCCGACAGCCGCCACAGGCCCACCGCGGCCAGGACGAGCAGAGCCAGGGTCACCCCCAGCGCGAGCGGGATCCCGGTCCGCAGCAGCGCGGCGCCGCCGAGCGCGCCGAGGAACATCGCCAGGACGGAGAGGATCCGCCGGCCCGGCCGCGGGGCCGCCCCGCCCGCCGGGCCCGCGTCCGCGGCGAGACCGGTCAGGGTCATGGTCAGCACCGTGGTGGTCAGGTCCGGCACCGCGAGCCGCCGGACCACCGCGTTCTGCAGTCCCATGGCGAGGCCGAGCAGCACGATCAGGGGGTACTGGACGGCGGCGCCCACCCGGTCGTGCCCCGCGAGCCCGACCCCGAGCGCGCCCGCGACCAGCAGCGCCTGGACGGCCGTCGTGGCCGCGAGCAGCCGGCCCCGGTGCGCCGTACGGCCGGCACCGAAGCGCCCGCCGACCGCCGCGCCGGTCAGGAACGCGGCGAGCGCGGTGACGGAGGCGGGCGCGGACAGACCCTGGGCACCCGCCAGCGCGAAGCCGAGGAAGACCACGTTGCCGGTCATGTTGGCGACGAAGACGTGCCCGAGCGCCAGATAGCTCACCGCGTCCACCAGGCCGGTGACCACGGTGAGCCCGAGCATCAGGGGCGGCAGCGGCCCGTGCCGGTCCCCTTTCGGCGGGACCAGCGTGCGGATCGCGTCGGCCAGCAGCTCGCGCATCCTCGGATGCTCCTTCCGCGCCGGGACGGGGACCGGTGACTCACCCGGCCCCGCGCCCGGCACGGCCGGCCGCCGGTCAGGACTCCGCGGGGAGGCTGTCCATGAAGGAGCTCACCGAGAAGACCGCGCGGCCGGGGCCCGCCGGACCGTAGCCGGGAGGCGAGCTGAGACCGTTGGACTCCATGGTCGCGCGGTACGCCTCGAGAAGCCGGATGTGGTACTCCAGCGGCGCGCCCCCGGGGTTGGCCTTGCCCAGCGGAGTGGTGGGCTCCGGGCACCAGGTGGTGAAGCGGGGCGTGATGCCGCGCGACATGAAGTACTCGAGTCCCTCGGTGGTGGACGCGATGGCCTCGTCGACCGTCTTGAAGCCGAACGGCTCGGCCATCTCCACGCCCGCCACGAAGTTGGGGATGACGTTGCGCGGACCGAAGACCTCGGCGGAGTCGAGAATGCGGCGGTGCCACTCGTCGCGGCCCACGTAGCGCTCCTTGCCCGGGCAGTACAGCTCGAACAGCCGCTTGTCCCACACCTCGTAGTTGGGGTGGTAGATCTGGATGCCGTAGTCCTTGAAGCGCTGGACGTCGGCCTTGGGCAGCGCCTGGGCGACGACCTTGCCGATCCAGCGGCCGGGGAAGCGCTCCTCGATGGCCTGGGCGTACTGGCCGTAGAAGTCGGCCTCGTCCTTGCCGCCGATGTGCGAGGTGACGGCTCCGCCGGTGAGGGTGTACGCGGTGGACGAGCCGGTGGTGTCGTACTTGTCGATGATCTCCAGCGCCTCCAGCACCTCCTCGACCGGCTTCACTCCGGTGTAGGGGCGGCCGGCGGCCTTGTGCTGGCGCCAGTTGTGGTTGATGTCGCAGTACTGGCACTCCTCCTTGGCGCCGAAGTACTGGCAGACCCGGAAGACCGTCAGGTAGACGAGGTAGCCCCACTGGATGGTGGGCGCGACCTCCATCACCGACTTCCCGTTGGAGAGCGTGTGCCGGTAGTACTCGGGCATCGGCGGCAGGCCGACGTCGGAGATCCGGCGGCCGTCGAGGTAGAGCCCGAGCATGCCGTCGTCGCCCGCGGCGACCCGGTACGGGGAGGCCGGGTTGACGCGTACGGAGACGACGGTGCGGCGCAGCTCGTACGGGCCGCCGGTGAGGACGATCTCCTCCGGCGGGCGGCGCAGCGCGGCCTCGCCCAGCTCCGGCAGGGTGCGGTGGTCGAAGGAGAAGATGAAGTACGACTTGGGCTTGACCTCGCCCGACGCCTCGTCGCCGGAGTCGGTGAGCGCCGAGTCGTCGAAGGCGATGCCGCCGCGCAGGAGGTCCTCCTTGATCACCGCCTCCTTAGGGATGTGCGGAAAGCGGTGCATGAGGTCTTCGACCTCGTCGGTGCGGCGGATCATGCGGGGGAACATCTCCTCGATCGTGCGGTTCCGGGCGCGGGCCGTGCGGGGTGGTCCACCGACCTACCCTAGGACGGTCCGGACGGAAGCGGCATCCGGCCCCGGTCGAAGGTCCCTCCCGGTCCCCTCCGCCGCCCGGACGAGGGACGCGCCACCCACCCGGACGAGGGACGCGTCAACCGGCCGGGCGACGCGGACCGACGGGCGAGCGACGCGGACCGACGGACCGTACGGCGCCGGTGGACCGTGCGCCCGAGCATCACCCGGCAAGGCGGTCGGCCCGGCCCGGCCCTCAGAAGTTGCCGTAGTTGACCTGCCAGGTCGGCAGTCCCATCCGGCGCCAGACATCGACCACCCGGTCCCGGTCGTCGAGCGAGACCCGCACCGCGTGACGGTGGCGGACGTGCGCGTCGAACAGCTCGGCCTTCACCAGGTCGTCCGGGCGCCCGTCGCCGGACGCCCGCATCCACAGCTCGTCGTACGGCACCTCGTACCGCGCCAGCCATGCCTCCGTGATCTCCCGGTGGTCCTCACTGCGGCCCGAGAGCAGCACGACGCGGTCCTGGTGGGAGTTCCGGAAGGCACGCAGCGCGTCGCGCACCGGCAGGTTGATCAGGTCGAGGTCGCAGCGGGTGAAGTCGTACGGTCCGCGGTCGCCGCGCAGCGCGAGGGTGCCGTCGATGTCGCACAGGACGGCGGACGGCAGGGCGGGGTCGGCGACGTACGGGGTGACGGCGGGGCGGTCGTTGAGCCAGTCGCCGGTGAGCCGCCAGCCGCCGCGGACGGCCTTGGCGTGCTTGTCGGCGAGGATGCGGATGATCTCCTCGCCGACCGGCCGGTCCCGCTCCGCGTCGCGGCGCAGGCACTCCTCAAGAGGGACGTCGGTGAAGTCGTGCACCACGAAGACGGCGTCGCGGCCGGCGACGGCGGCCTTCAGGCGGCGCGGGATGTGCGGGGTCAGGTGGGTGTTGTCGACGACCACGTCGAAGTCGTCGTCGACGGCCGCCCGGATCGCCGTGTCCTGGATGCCGAGTACGGTCTGCTCGTGGACGTGCGAGCGGCGGCCGTCGCCGGGCAGGTCGAGCATGGTGCGCAGGTCGTCGAGGTTGACGCGGCGCATCCGGCCCTCGGCCTCCCGCTGCAGGGCGCGGGCGGCGGTGGTCTTGCCGGAGGCGGGCAGTCCGGTCATGACATGGACCACGGGCACGATCAGTTCTCCTCGTCGGTGGTGAAGGCGTCGGCGGCCTCGGGGCGGAGCTCGCGCCAGATCGCCAGGTCGGTGCGGCGCCCGTCGAGGCGCAGGAAGAGGGCGGCGCGCAGCCTCCGGTCGGGCAGGGCCGCGGCGGCGCGGGCGAAGGCGGCCCGGTCGCCGGCGAGGTGGGCCACCGCGACGTAGGCCTCGTCGATGGCGTGTTCGCGGGCGGCGGACTCCGTCTCCAGTCCGTCGATCACGGACCGCACCCAGGCGTCGAACTCGTCGGGCACCTGCTCCAGGAGATCGTCCAGCGGGCGGCCGCCCCGGGCACGTATGCCGTCGAGTTCGGCAGGTGCCAGCCCGAGGCCCTGCGCCAGTGTCTTCGCCTCGGTGCCGGCGAAGCGCTGGATGCCGTGGCCGCGCCAGATGTCGCGGGCGGTGACACCGGTGAGGATCCGGTGCAGCCGCACGTACTCGGCGATCTTGGCCTTGGCACGCAGGCCGGAGCCGAAGCGCAGCACGAAGCCCTCGGCGTCGGTGCCGGTGGCGGGCCGGCCGTCGGGCAGGGTGCTCGACTCCGTCAGCTTCAGCAGCTCGTCGAGCGGCAGCGGCGGGTGGACGGTGACGACCGAGCCGACCGGCTGCCAGCCGCGCGCGGCCTCGGCGAGCGGGACCTCCGCGCCGTCGGCGCCGAACGCGGCGAGCAGCACGAGGTCCCGGCGCTCGCCGTAGTCGACGACGATGCGGTTCGCGGGGTGGAGGATCTCGGCGAGGTACGTCACCCCGGGCACGAGCGCGGTGGTGTCGGCGGCGTCGAGGCGGTGCTGCGCCCAGGCGGCCTGGGTGCTGACGAAGGATCCGCGGGTGGCGGCCAGCCAGCGGCCCTCGTAGTGGAAGACCACACCGAGGCTGCCGTCGACCTTCTCGTACACCTCGAATGGCTCGTCAGGCAGCGCGGGCGCGTAGGGGCGGCCGAGGGCGTGTTCGGAGACGTTGAAGAACTTGGGCAGGGGCAGGGCGACGATCCGGCCGGTGCGGTCGTCGGCGACGAGGCCGCGGCATCGGGTGGTGACCCTGTTCCAGACGCCCTCGTACTGGCATGTCCGCGAGTACGTGTAGAGCGACAGCGGCAGCGTCGGATGCGTCTTGCGGATCACGTGTCCGGCCGTGACGGCGGCGGCGAGCTCCTGCGGGGGCAGCAGCGCGTCGAGCGTGAGCGGCGTCGGGTACGCCTGGCTCATGTTCCCTCCCCTGTTCGAGGAGGTCATTGTTCCGTCGAACTGTGGGTCCCACCAGCGAATTCACGAGCGGGCCGGGGAGCCCGGGCGGGACCGGCCGAGGCGCGTGCCCGCGGCGCGGGACGGGATCCGGGCCCGCGCCGGTGGGAGGACACCGCGCCCCGTAGACTCGCCGCCCGAAGCATGTCGCAGAAGCCCGAGGAAGCGAGCCCATGAACTACGCGGACACCACCGCCCCCATCTACGCCGAGCTCATACGCGAGCAGGGGGACGTTCCCGGCGAGGTCCGCCGGGCCGCCGAGGAGGTGCTGCGCGACCTGAGCCGTGTGATCCAGATGCCGCCGGCCAATCCCGGCCCAGTCGGCCCGGGCCCTGGCGGTCCGGGACCGGGTGTACCCGGTCCGGGCATGCCGGGTCCGGGTGTTCACGGACAGGGCGTTCACGGACAGGGCGTTCACGGACAGGGCGTTCCCGGTCAGGCCGGTCCGGGGCAGCTCGGGCCCGGTCGGCTCGGCCCCGGCCCCGGCGTGCCGGGCCCCGGTGTTTCCGGGCAGGGCGGCCCCGCGCAGGTCGGCCCCCATCCCGGCGGTCCGGCCGGGGCTCCGGTGCAGCCCCTGCAGCCGATGCCGCCCCGGCCGCCGATGCAGTGACCCGTCGCGGCATCCGTGATCTCACGGGGTGTCATGCGCGCGACCGGTCCGGGCGCCCGGTCCGCGAGGCGGGTGGTCCCCGCCGCGTTCCCTCAGCCGTACGCCCGCGTGGTGCGCCACGCGGGCGTACGGCTGTTCCGGGGCGGCGCGTCCGGGCCCTCGTACCCCCGGACGCACGACCCTGGCAGCTCAGTCCGTCGCGGGACCGGCGAGGGTGCGCCACAGGAAGGTGTGTTCCAAGGCGCTGTTGTACGCGGTCTGTTCGTTGTCGGCCGCCCCGGCGTGGCCGCCGGACAGCGTCTCGTGGAGCAGGACCCGGTGGCCGAGCTCCCGCAGCCGGGCGGCGGCCTTGCGGGCGTGACCGGGGTGCACCCGGTCGTCGCGGGTCGAGGTGGTGAGCAGGACGGGCGGGTAGGGCCGTCCTGCGGCGAGCCGGTGGTACGGGGAGAGCGCGGCCAGATGCGGCCGGTCGGCCGGGTCGTCGGGGTCGCCGTACTCCGCCGTCCAACTGGCCCCGGCCAGCAGCATGTGGAAGCGCAGCATGTCGAGCAGCGGCACATGGGCGACGATCGCGCCGAACAGTTCCGGGCTGCGCACCAGCATCGCGCCCATCAGCAGACCGCCGTTGCTGGCGCCGGTGATGCCGAGCCGGTCCGGCGTGGTGACGCCCCGCTCGACCAGGTCGCGGGCGACGGCCTCGAAGTCCTCGTAGGCACGCGGCCGCTCGGCCTTGAGGGCGCCGCGGTGCCAGCGCGGCCCGTACTCGCCGCCGCCGCGGATGCCGGCCACCACGTACGTACCGCCGCGGGCGAGCCACGCGCGGCCGCGCACGGTGTTGTACGACGGGGTCAGGGACACCTCGAAGCCGCCGTAGCCGGTGAGCAGGGCGGGGCCGGGAAGTTCGCCGGCGCGGCCGACGACGGTGTACGGGACGTGGGTGCCGTCGGCGGAGGCCGCGAAGTACTGGCGGGCGCTCAGGCCCGTCGCGTCGAAGCGCTCGGGGGCCTGCTTGACGCGCTCGCCGGGCCGGCCGATCTCGCCGCGGTGCAGCGTGGGCGGGAGGAGATGGCCGGTCAGGGACAGGAAGTACTCGTCGCCGGTGTCCGGGTCGGTGTCGGTGAGCGAGGCGGAGGCGAGCGGCGGGATGTCGGCCAGCTCGCGGCGCGCCCAGCCGCCGGACCGCGTACCGGAGCCGGGCCCGAGGCCAGAGCCGGTTCCTTGCCCGGTTACGGCTCCGGTTACGACTTCGGATCCGGATCCGGGAGTGAGGACGTGCAGACGGCTGGCGACGTCCTGGAGGGTTTCCACGACGAGGTGGTTGCGGGTCCAGGTGTGGCCGGCGAGGGCCGTCCGCTCGTCGGGGGTGAACAGGACCTCCGGCTCGCGGTCTCCGGCGAGGAACGCCTCGAAGGGGAAGGCGAGCAGCGACCCGGCAGGCTGTCCGAGCCAGGGGGCCTTGGGGGTGACCAGGAGCCATTCGCGGTACACAGTGCGGTCGGCGTCGTCGGGTACGTCGATACGGCGCAGCGTGCCGTCCCCCGTGACCAGATGGGTCTCGTGGTGGAAGAAGTCCCGCCACCGGCTCACGAAGTCGCGCGCGAAGCCTTCGGTGGGGTCGTGCCAGGCGGCCACGGAGAGGTCCGACACGGCGCCCTCGTGGACGAGTTCCGCGGCGTCGAGCGGGGTGCCGCGGCGCCAGCGGCGGACGGTGCGGGGGTAGCCGGAGGCGGTGAGCGAGCCGGGGCCGGTGTCCGTGCCGACGTAGACGTGGTCCTCGTCGATCCAGCCGATGCGGGTCTTCGCCTCGGGCAGCCGGAAGCCGTCCGCGACGAAATCCCGCCGCTCCAGGTCGTACTCGCGGACGACGACCGCGTCTCCCCCGCCGCGCGCGAGGCTCACCAGCGTCCGCCGGAAGCCCGGCCGCAGCACCTGGGCGCCGCCCCAGGTCCAGTCCTCGCCCTCGTCCGCGGCCAGCGTGTCGAGGTCGAGCAGCACGTCCCACTCGGGTGCGTCGGTGCGGTACTGCTCCAGGGTGGTGCGCCGCCACACGCCGCGCGGATGTCCGGCGTCCCGCCAGAAGTTGTAGAGGTACGCGCCCCGCCGGCGGGTGTACGGGATCCGGTCGGGCGCGTCCAGCACCTCGCGCAGTTCGGCGACCAGGGCGTCGAAGCCGTCCCCGTCGGCGAGTTCGGCCCGTGTCTCGGCGTTCCGCTCCCGCACCCACGCGAGCGCCCGCTCGCCCTCGACCTCTTCCAGCCACTGGTACGGATCGCTGTCGCCCGTGTCCTTCATGCCCGGCCCTCCACCCCTGCTCGTCCGCGTCACCGTGACGCGCGTGTGTCCTCGTATCCGGGCGGGATCGTCCAGCGCAGGGCGGTCCCGCCGTCCACGGCTCGGCCCAGCCCGACCGGATACACCTGCCCGGCGGCCCGCTCCCCCCGATGCCGCATCGAGTGGTCCCCAGAATCCCACCCGAAGCCGAGCACGGGACACCCTGCCACCTCGATCACCCCGGCCTTCAGCGGATGCCGTCGCCCGGCGCTCGTGAAGCGATGGTGGCCGGTGACGAGGCCGCCCTCGGGCGGCGCGCCGAATCCGGCCCAGGAGTCGA
Source organism: Streptomyces laurentii (assembly GCF_040635425.1). NCBI lineage: Bacteria > Bacillati > Actinomycetota > Actinomycetes > Kitasatosporales > Streptomycetaceae > Streptomyces > Streptomyces laurentii. The sequence continues at coordinate 78,390 of NZ_JBEYHT010000005.1, forward strand.
GAGCGACCGCGTCGCCGACCGCCGTACCTCAGCGGGCCACGGGCAGGTCTCCGAGCGGGACGGTGACCGCGACCGCCCCACCGAGCCCAGGACGACCCGTCCGGTCCCGCTCTTTTCCATGGATGTCCTCCTGCGCACCAGGGTCCGGCACCCCACTGACAACAGGGCCGGGCAGCACGCATGGCGCACCGATGAACCAGTTTCTTCCTTTTGCCGGATATCAGAGAGTTCCGGATGATGGGTGCGGAAGCCGGGCGGGGAGGGCCGCTGACGGCCCGCAGGGCAGGACAAGGCGTGGAAAGGCGGTCTTATCCCGTGTCTCGACCGAGAATCCTCGTGGTGGGCGCCGGTTTCGCCGGGGTCGCGTGCGTACGGCGCCTCGAACGGCGGCTGACCGGACGGGAAGCGGTCATCTCGCTCCTGTCCCCCTTCTCGTATCAGCTCTATCTCCCCCTCCTGCCGCAGGTCGCCTCCGGGGTGCTCACCCCACAGTCGGTGGCGCTGTCCCTGCGGCGCAGCCAGAAGCACCGGACCCGGATCCTCCCGGGCGGCGCGATCGGCATCGACACCGACGCCAAGGTCTGCGTGGTGCGCACCATCACCGGTGACATCCGCACCGAGCCGTACGACCATCTGGTCCTGACGCCCGGCAGCGTCACCCGCACCTTCGACATCCCGGGGCTCGCCGAGCACGCCCGGGGCCTGAAGACGCTCGCCGAGGCCGCGTACATCCGCGACCACGTGATCGCGCAGCTCGACCTCGCCGACGCGAGCGAGGACGAGGCGGAGCGGGCGGCGCGACTCCAGTTCGTGGTGGTGGGCGGCGGGTACGCGGGTACGGAGACGGCCGCGTGCCTGCAGATGCTCACCCACAACGCGGTCAAGCGGTACCACCGGCTCGACCCGGAGCTGATCAAGTGGCATCTGGTGGACATCGCCCCCGCCCTGATGCCCGAACTCGGACCCAAGCTGGGCGAGGCCGCGCTCGCGATCCTCAAGCGGCGCGGGATCGAGGTCTCGCTCGGGGTGTCCGTGTCCTCCGTCGACGACGACAACGTGACGCTCACCGACGGCCGGGTGCTGCCCTGCCGGACGCTGATCTGGACCGCCGGAGTCGCGGCGAGCCCGCTGATCGGCACCCTCGGCGCGGAGACGGTACGCGGACGGCTGATGGTCGAGCCGGACCTGACGGTGCCCGGGCTTCCGGGGGTGTACGCGATGGGGGACGCGGCGGCCGTTCCCGACCTGGCCAAGGACGAGGCGGGCGCGATCTGTCCGCCGACCGCCCAGCACGCGATGCGGCAGGGCAAGGTGGCCGCGGACAACCTGGTGGCGGCGCTGCGCGGCGAGCAGACCTATCCGTACGCGCACAAGGATCTGGGGCTGGTGGTGGACCTCGGCGGGATCGACGCCGTGTCCAAGCCGCTGGGTGTCGAACTCCACGGTCTGCCGGCGCAGGTGGTGGCCCGCGGCTACCACTGGTCCGCGCTGCGCACGAACGTGGCGAAGGCCCGGGTGATGACGAACTGGCTGATCAACGCGGTGGCCGGGGACGACTTCGTCCGCACCGGGTTCCTGGCCTCGAAGTCGGGCACGCTGAAGGACTTCGAGTACACGGACGCGTATCTCACCCCCGAGCAGGTCCGCGCCCACACCGCCTCGCTGCGCGCCGTCGCCTCCTCCTGACCACACCCGCGTACGCCCCCGGCGCGTACGTCGCCGCCAGGTGCGCGGCCGTCGCGAGCACCTGCGCCGCCGCGGCCGCGAGCAGGGCTCCCGGCAGGGAGCGGACGGCGAGCGGCCCGCCAACGGCGGCGCCCAGCGCGAACGCGGAGATCTTGACGCCCGCGCCGGTGGTGAACACCTGGGCGCGCAGCCGTTCGGGCGCCTCCCGGTGGCGCACCGCGAACAGGGCGGTGAGCTGCGGACCTTCGGCGATCCCGGCGAGCAGCGCCGCGGTCCCGAGGAGCCCGGCCGCCACGCCCCCGGCCACGCCCACAGCCGCCGCGATGCCCGCCGTCACGAAGGCCACGGCGATCAGGAGCGGCCCCACGCCCAGCACGGTGTCGGGCACGAGCGGACGGCGGCGCCGGGCGAGCGTGGCGTTCGCGCCAAGGGCGGCGAGCGCGGAGCCGCCGAGCAGCAGCGCGCCATCGGCGGGCGCGCCCAGGAGCCGCGCCCCGAGGAGGGGAACGCAGGCGACGAACACGCCCTGGCCGAGGCTGGAGAGGGTGCTGTTCAGGGTCGCGCGGGCCAGCGGTACGGAGCGCAGCACGCAGCCGCAGCCGCGCGCCAGGTCCCGGCCCACGCCGCGCGCCGTCACCCGGGTAGCCCCGTCCGTGCCACCGGATGTCGTACGGTCGGCTCCCTCGGCGACGGCGCGGTGCGACAGCCCCCGGGTCGCGGGCACGGCCAGCAGGATCAGCGCCGCCGCGGCCACCACGGCGACGGGGGCGCCGAGCAGCCGGGCGAGCAGTCCGGCGAGCGCCGGGCCGAGCAGGCTCGCGGCGCTGTAGGTCGCCGCGTCGAGCGCGTGCGCCCGGGGCAGCCGTTCGGCCGGGACCACCATGCCCAGGTGCGCGGTCCAGCCGCCGGCGAGGGCGGGCGCGAGGAGGCCGGTGGCGAGGGCGACGAGCAGGGTGAGCGGGAACGGGGCGCCGGCCAGTCCCGCGAGGACGGCCGTCAGGCCCGTCGCGTACAGGGTGAGCGCGCCGGCGAGAAGCCGTCCGGGGCGGGCCGCGCGGTCGAGGAACACCCCGAACAGCGGCCCGCCGAGCGCGGAAGCCGCGGTCACGGCGGCGAGCAGGGCGGAGGCCGTGGCCACCGAGCCGGTCCAGGCGTGGCCGAGGAGCAGCAGCGCCGGGCCGGACATCTCGTCACCCGTACGGGCGGCGGTCGCGCCCGCGAGGAGGCGCCGCGACGAGGGCCGCCGAGAGACGGAAAGGGCAGGGGGCACGGATCGGACGCTACGCGGGTAACTCAGAACTCCACAACATGCGTTACATTCGCCCGATGCCTCCGCTCCCCCTGCCGCCTCCGGCCCCGCTCCCGGCCGAGGACGCCGCCCGGCACTCCGCCCTCGCCAACTCCCGGCGCGCCGCCGACCTGGTGAACGTACTGAGCCGCGAACCGGCTGACGGCACCCTCGACCGGGTCGCCGGGGTGCTGCGCGCGTACGGCGAGACCGAGCCGCTCGGCCTGACCGGCGCGGATCTGCCGGAGCTGCGGGAGGCGGCCGCGGCGCTGCGGCCGGTCTTCGCCGCGGACGGTGTCGACGCGGCGGCCGAGCGGCTCAACGCGCTCCTCGCCGAGCGGACCGGGCCGCTCCGGCTCACCTCGCACGGCGGCGCGAGCCCGTGGCACCCGCATGTCGACGCGGACGACGACGCGCCGTGGGCACGGTGGTTCCTCGCCTCCTCGTGCCTCACGCTCGCGGTGCTGCTCTGGGAACGGGGCCGCGCCCCGGGCGGGGTGTGCGCCTCCGCCGCCTGCGAGGACGTCTTCGTACCGCTGGGCAGCGGCCGGGAGCGGCGCCGCTACTGCTCGCGCCGCTGCGCGACGCGCGAGCGGGTCGCGGCCCACCGCCGGGCGAAGGACGCCCTCCGAGGAGAACCGGACAGCACCGCGCCCGGCACGCCGAACGGCCCCCGGTAGTCTGGCCGCATGGAATCCGTACCCGTTCTGGTCAGTGCCTGTCTGCGCGGGATCCCGTGCCGTTGGGACGGCGGCGCCAAGCCCTCCGCCGCGCTGGACACGCTGCTCGCCGGGCGCACGCCGGTGCCGTTCTGCCCGGAACAGGCGGGCGGTCTGGCCACCCCGCGCCGGCCCGCCGAGCTGGTCGGCGGCGACGGGCACGCGGTCCTCGACGGCACGGCGCGGGTGGTGGACGACACCGGCACGGATGTGACGGAGCCGTTCGTCGACGGCGCCCGGCGGGCGCTCGCCGCGGCCCGGGAGGCCGGCTGCGCCGAGGCGGTGCTGATGCCGCGCAGCCCCTCGTGCGGGCGGGGGCAGGTGTACGACGGGTCGTTCGGCGGCGGTCTGGTGCCGGGGGACGGGGTCACGGCGGCCCTGTTCGCGCGGCACGGGATCACGGTCACGCCCGCGCCCGGCGTGTAAGCCCCTCCCGTTTCGCGGACGCTCACTCCACGAGCACCTCGGCGGGGCCCATGACGATCACCGGACCGCGGGTCGGATCGAGGGCGCGCAGCAGCTCCGACATGTTCTCGAACGGCAGGGAGACGCAGGCCTGGGTGGGGCCGCCGTGGTCGACGTGGATCCACACCCCGCCGCCCTTGTCGTCGCCGAGCGGGCGCTCCTTGTCGAGCGGGGCCGTGCCGGGGACCCGGTTGTAGTCGATGGCGACGACGTAGTCGAAGGAGCCTTCGAGGGGTTCGCCGAGGAAGCCGGTGCCCGAGACCGCGTACAGCGGGTTCTCGTCGTACGGGATCCGTGCGCCGGGATCGGGGAGCCGTCCGCCGGCGTCGCCGATGCGGTAGACGCCGGTCGGGGAGCGCAGATCGCCCGCCGTGTGCTCGTCGGTCCAGCCGCGCAGGGCGTTGTGGCCGGTCCAGGGTCCGGCGGTGGGCCGCCAGCGGCCGGTCACCCGGTCGCGTTCGTAGAGGACGGCCGTGATCACGTTGCCGTCGGGGTTGTCGCCGCTGACCACGAGGGCCTGGGTGGTGCCGTCGGGGACGCGGGCCTGGGTGAGCGGGCCGATGCCCGGCAGGCGCGCCGGAGCGGGCGACGGCGGGGCGGGGATGCGGGCGGGTGCGGGGCGGCCGTCCTGTTCCCGGGCGTGTGGCGGGCCCGACGGTCTCGGCGGGCCCGGGGCCGGCGCGGCGGCGGGCGGCACCTGCACGGCGCAGCCGGTCAGCGCCAGGGCGGCGACGAGGACGCACGTGAGCACCGTCTCGGTGCTCTTGCGGACGGGCATGGGCCGGCCACCTCCGGGGCTGAGGGCAATGCGGACATGGGTACCCGGTCCGCGTCGCCGAGTGTCACCCCACACAGACCCACTCCCTCGTTCGGGCGACATGGGCAAAGCAGTTGACGGGGAGACGGGTGCGCCGCTTGTCTGCCCTCATGACCGACCTGCGCATCGTCCGTGTCGCCGCTTCCTCCGACGGCCGGACCTCCGATCTCACCGACGCCCCCGCCCCCCTCGCGGACTGGCGCCTGATCCACAACTCCATCATCCCCACCGCGCCGCTCTCCGAGGAGCAGGTGCGCGAGCGCGCGGGCCGCAATCTGCTGGACGTCGCCTACGCGGACGGGGTGCCGGTCGGCTGCTCCACCGTCCGCCCGCCCGACGAGGAGACGCCCGCGGCCACCGTCATCTCCCGGATCCTGCCGGAGTACCGGGGCCGGGGCTTCGGAACGGCGCTGTACGAGCGGGGCCTGGCGCACGCCCGGACGCTGAGCGACGCGGGTGTGGAGACCGCGGTGCTCGCGACCAATACGGAGGGACTGCGGTTCGCGCGGGCGCGCGGCTTCGTCGAGATCGAGCGCTATGTACTGCCCGGCGACACCGTGCCGTTCGTGGCGCTGCGCCTCGCCGAGCCGGAGACCGGCGCCACGGCCGTATCCGGCTGACCGCACGCCCGGGTGACCGCACGCCCGGATGACCGGCCGTCTGCCGGTCTGCCGCACAAACCACTGGACGACCGGCGCGCGATCGGACACCATCGGCGCATGATCAACGGAATCGAGTTCTCCCCCGCCCGGTGAGCGCGCCGCAGGAGCGCACGGCGCTCACCTCTCGGCCCTCCCTGTACACCTACGCCCTGCGCCTCGCGCAGGACCGTCCCGACCGCCCGTTCGGCGGCGGTCACCCCCTGCCCGACGAGCCGCCCGAACCCGAGCGAGACGGGCCGCGGGGCAAACGTGCCTTCGCCGCCGTCGAGGCGGCGCTCGGTCCGCTCCTCGCCGGACCCGACTCCCCGGCCGCGATGGCGGAGCTTCAGCGCCTCCTGACCGAACTCCCCGTCCATGACGGCCCTTTGGTCGGCGCCGTGCTCGCCATGACGCTCGACGACGAGGCCGCCGCCCGCGCGATCGGCCGCCACCTGACGCGTACGGGCACCACCCGCCGCCCGGTGAGCGTGGGCCTCGCGCTGCTGCGGCGGCTCGGCGAGGCCGAGGACGTGCCGTACCTCAAGGCCCTCTGCGGGCTGCGCGGCCTGTTCAGCCTGGCGGTGGCGGCCTTGGAACCCCTGGACCCGCAGACCGCGGCGCTGCGGCAGCTGGATGCCCGGATCAGCTCGCCCGAGACGCGTCCGCTGGTGGACGCGCTGCTCTCCGGCGACCGGCGGGAGATCCGGTCGCGGCTGATCCGGCAACCGCTGGGCGCCCGTACGATCGCCCCCGAGCCGGCCCGATGGATCGCCGAGGCCGTCGGACTGGCCGGGTTGCCGGGCCAGGGCCCAGCCGATCCGCGGCTCCTCGCGCAGGTGGGACGGCTGCTGGCGCGGATGGCGAGCTCGCGGGGCACCCAGCCCGAACTCCTGGCCTACCGCGAGGCCACGGCGGCCTTCGACGCGCTGGTCCGACGGGCCGGCGCGCTGCCGCCCACCACCGAGCACGCCGTCGTCCTCCTCGCGCTCGCGCTCGACCTGCACAGCGGGCAGGCGCACGTGCTGCCCTGGCGCGACGGACAGCGCGAACAGCTGCTGGACGAGCTCGGCGCCCTGGTCCTCTCCCCCGAGTGGGCCGGCGTGGTCCTCGCCGAACCGGCCGCCGACGCCCCGCCCGCCCTACGGCGCCGGGCGATCTGGCTGCGGCACACGACGGAGCGGGTGTTCCGGGCGACCGACCCGCCCGGGCGGCTGCGGATCGAGGTGGCCCACCCCGATCCTGACGACCCGGGATCGGTCGAGACCCGGTTCCTGCTCGACGGCCGGCCGCTGCTGCCCGAGTCCTTCGGGCACGGCCCCGGCGGCCACCCCGATCATCTGCTGGACCGCGGCGCCCTCACGGCCACGGCCGAGCCGCGCGAGGTGAAACTCGCGGAGGCCTGGTGCACCGAGGGATGCTGCGGGGCACTGTGGGTGTCGGTGGTCCGCGAGGGTGACACGGTGGTGTGGCGCGACTGGCGGCGCCCGGGGATCCCGCCTTCCCGCACCCGTGCGCCCGAACCGCCCGCATACCGGTTCGAGGCCGCCGCCTACACCGCGGAGCTGGCCCGCGCGACCGGTGACCGCGGCGGGGAGTGGCCGGGCTGGACCATGGCGCGGCTGCTCGGCGCGGCCCTGCGGGACCGGCCCGAGTTGTCGGCCCGCTGGGGTCTGGCCTTCTCCTCCGCGTACACCGACTACCGGAACCCGGACACCACGGTCGTCACGTTCGTCCAGCGGTCGGCGGACGGCACCGGGCGATGGTTCACCTGGAAACTGGCGGACGACGGCAGACCCCCGACCGCTCGGGTCGCCGACGCGCTGTACCGGCTCGCGGAGGAGGACCCGAGAGGGGACGCGTGACGCCGGCACCGACGGTCACGGCAAGGGGTGGGCCGGTCCGCCGGCCCCTCCCCGCCGCGTTCCGCCCGGTGGGACGGGCCGTCACAGATCCGTGGCGATGATCTTCTCGATGTTGCGTTCGGCGAGGGCGGTGATGGTGACGAACGGGTTGACGCCGGTACTGCCGGGGATCAGCGCGCCGTCGATCACGTACAGACCGGTGTAGCCGTGCAGGCGGCCGTAGTTGTCGGTGGCCCGGTCGAGGACGGCTCCGCCGAGCGGGTGGTAGGTGAGGTGGTCGCCCCAGATCTTGTACGCGCCGAACAGATCGCTGCGGTAGACCGTGCCCTCCTTGGCGTTGATCTTGTCGAAGATGGTCTTCGCGGCGTCGATGGAGGTCTGCTTCCAGGCCCGGTCCCAGGTGAGGTCGACGCGTCCGGCCGCCGGGTTCCAGCGGAACTCGGCGCGGCGCGGGGTGCGGGTGATGGCGAGGTAGAAAGAGGCGAAGGTCTCGATGCCGGTGGGCAGCGGCGCGACTTCGGCGAAGGCCCCGCCGGCGTCCCAGTTGTCGATGCCGGCGGTGGGCATGGAGGACTGGAGCGCGCCGGTGGGGTCCCACAGGTGGTTGGCCCGGCCGCACATGACGTTGCCGTTGTCGCCCCAGCCCTTGCCGACCTGGTCGTTGAGGGCGGGCAGGGCACCGGTGTCCCGGAGCCGGGTGAGGAGTTTGCCCGTACCGACGCTGCCGCCGGCGAAGAACACCCGGCCGGCCGTGACGGTCTTCGTCTCGACGGTCGCGCCGGTGGTGTCGAGCCGGTTCAGGGTGACGGTGTAGCCGCCCCCGGCCGCGGGCGTCACGGTGGTGACCTCGTGGAGCGGGGAGACGGTGACCCGGCCGGTCGCGGCGGCCTGCGCCAGATAGGTCTTCGGCAGGGACTTCTTGCCGTGGTTGTTGCCGTAGATGACCTCGCCGTCCAGGGCGGACCGGGGCACCGCGCCAGCGGCCTCCTGTTTCATGTAGTCCCAGTCGTAGACGCCGGGCACGAAGACGAAGGGGAAGCCGGAGCGTTCGGCGTGCTTACGGCCCACGCGCGCGTACTGGTAGCAGTCGGCCCCCTCCCACCAGGCGCGGTCCACCGAGCCGACGCCGAGAGCCTGGTTGGCGCGCGGGTAGTAGACGTCGTACATCGCGCCGGGGTCGACGGTCGGCAGGAGGGCCGGGAAGATCTCCCGGCGCGGGGTGACGGCCATGCCGCCATTGACGAGCGAGCCGCCGCCGACGCCCCGGCCCTGGTAGACGGTGATGCCGGCGAAGTCCTCCGCGTCGAGGGCGCCGGTGTAGCGGGGGATGTCCTTGTCGATGGGGTAGCCGAGGAACTGGCACAGCGGCTGCTTGGTGCGGGTGCGCAGCCAGAAGGAGCGCTGGTCGGGCCGGGTGGTGTTGGCGAAGATCTTCCCGTCGGAGCCCGGGGTGTCCCAGGCCATGCCCATCTCGGCCATGTGGACGTCGACCCCGGCCTGGGCCAGCCGGAGAGCGGCGACAGCGCCGCCGTAGCCGGTGCCGACGACGAGGACGGGGATCCGGGCGCCGGACTCGATCGGGGGGAGGAGGGAGTCGGTACGCGCCGCGGTGGCCTCGCCCGTTCCGGCGGCGTACGCGGTGGGCGCGGTAGGGCCGAGAAGCGCGAGACCGCCGAGGACGGAGCCCGTTCCCGTCACGAACCGGCGGCGGGTCAGACCTCGGGAGGCCTCGGCTGAAAAAGATCTCTCACTCATGGGGTGTTCCTCACCGTGGAGTGAATGGGAACACGTTGTAGCTGTGGGACCTACCGAAGTCACGAGAAACCGACTGGTAACTTGCGGCCGGAATTCGCCCCTCCCTTCCCAACCGGCCATGAGATTCTCAGGGCATGCCGGACATGACACATGGCTGGGAGACAGCCCCGGCCGAGGCGGAGTCGCCTTCGTGGGCGCGGCGGGCCCGGGCCGGGTGCGCGCTCGCGCCCTTCGCCGGTGTTCCCGAGGTCGCCGACACGCACGTGCGGCTTCCGCTGGACACCGGGGACACGGCCGTCACTCGGCGGACGGCAAAGGCTCTGACCCGGACATGAGACCGCCCCCGCCTTCGGTACTCCAGCGGGGGCGGCGAGGGCGGGGCGAAGCCCGGGCCGGTCAGTCGGCCAGGAAGGTCTCCAGGGCCTCGGCGAGCGCCTTCGGGCTCTCCTCCGGGGCGTAGTGGCCCGCGTCCGGGAGCACGGTGAGCCGGGCGTTGGGGTACCAGCGCAGCCAGGTGGCCTCCATCGTCTCGCGGCCGAGCGCCGGGTCGTGCGCGCCGACCACCAGCAGGACGCGGGCCGGGTGGTCGCGGACCCGCTCGTGGAAGTCGTCGCGGGCCCAGGAGTCGAGATAGGCGCGGAACGCGGTCGCGGAAGAACGCTGTACCGAGCGGTCGACGAGCGCGGACAGCCACGCGTCGTCGTACCGCGCCCCGGTCGTCCGGTCGATGATGATCCGGCGGTGCCCGGGTTCGTCGGCGGCCCCGGCGAACAGGGCCCAGCTCTCCTCGTCCAGCGGGAAACCGGAGGCCGGCACCGGCGAGATCCCCACCAGCGACCGCACCCGCTCCGGCGCGTCGAGCAGCATGAGCTGGGCGGCCTTGCCGCCCATCGAGTGGCCGACGACGGAGAAGGTGTCCCAGCCGAGGTCGTCGGCGACGGCGAGCGCGTCCGCCGCGACCTCCTCCATGGTGTACTCGCCGTCGGCGTCGATCGCCTCGCCGTAGCCCCGGCAGTCCAGGAAGGCCCAGCTGCCGGCGGCCTGGTCGAGATGGTCCCGCAGCGGGGCGAAGCTCGTGCGGTCGCCGAACCAGTTGTGCAGGACCAGGGCGCGGCGCGGACCGCCGCCCACCACGTCGTACGGAAGAACCCGGCCGGTCATCTTGCCCCCTGGTCGCGACACACATGTCATCGGATACGTGACGGTCCGCCGGCGCGGTCCCGGCACCGGGGTCGTGGCGCCGGGTGCCCGCCGCGACGGCGGCCGACGCCCGAGTCTCGCGATCATCGCCGTCCGGGTCAATGCCCCGCCCGGGTGGTTCGCCGACAGGCGGTCAGGGCCTGCGGTGATGGTGGTCGGTCATCGTCGGCAGGCTGGAGTGCACGGCCATCGTCGAGAAGTTCGAGCGGTCCATGTGGGCCTGTTCCCGGGCGGTCTGTTCCGTGCGAAGGCCGTCGACGTTCTCGGTGGAGCTGGTGGTCCGGCGCAGCAGGACGACGATGAGCAGGACGGCACAGGCCGTCAGGATGCCGAGCAGGATCAGTAACGCGGTCATGGACTTCCCCCTTTACGGGAACGGCCGGTGATCGGCTGCCGCTCCCCCTGTCGGACCCTATCCCCGCGGTGGTCCCCGGGGAATCACGGCGAGCACCCCCGCGTCCGGGTCATCCGTCACCCGGTCCGTCACCCGGTCGGGGCGCGCGGCGTGGTCACGGCGGCGGTGCGCGGGGAGGCTGGCAGGACCGGGGGACGTACGGCCGTCCGAGGAGGACATGTGCAGCAGGACAAACAGCCGGAGTACCAGCCGGTGGTGTTCCGGGACCGGACCGCCGGGTTCGCGTTTCTCACCCGGTCGACGGCGACGAGCGACCGGACCATCGAGTGGGACGACGGCAACACGTATCCGGTGATCGACGTCGAGATCTCGTCCGAGAGCCACCCGTTCTACACGGGGAAGGCGCGGACCGTGGACAGCGAGGGCCGGATCGCGCGGTTCGAGCGCCGGTACGGCGAGGGGAGCGGCTGAGCGCGGCCGGGTGCGTTCCGGCCGGGTGTCCGGGCGCGCGGCGCCCGGACGTGCGACCGCCCCCGGTGCCACGGTGTGGCGCACGGGGGCGGGTGGTCGACGCGCGGCGCTGAGGCCGGGCAGTCGGGTCAGGCCTTGACGACGCCGGACTCGGAGACGCGGATCTCGACCGACGTGGCGCCGTTGCGGGAGCCGAGGGCCTCGATCTGCTTGACGAGCTCCTGGCCCTTGACGACCTCACCGAAGACGACGTGCTTGCCGTCGAGCCAGTCGGTCACGATGGTCGTGATGAAGAACTGGGAGCCGTTGGTGTTGCGGCCCGCGTTCGCCATCGAGAGCAGGAACGGGCGGTCGTGCTTGAGGGTGAAGTTCTCGTCGGCGAACTTCTCGCCGTAGATGCTCTTGCCGCCGGTGCCGTTCTCGTTGGTGAAGTCACCACCCTGGAGCATGAAGGCGGGGATGACGCGGTGGAACGGGGAGCCGGCGTAGCCGAAGCCGTGCTCGCCGGTGGCCAGCTCACGGAAGTTGCGGGCGGTCTTCGGGACGACGTCGTCGAAGAGCTTGAACTCGATCCGGCCGGCCGGCTTCTTGTCGATGGTGATCTCGAAATACACGTTGTCGCTCATGGGGACATCCTGTCATCTCCCTGGTCATGCGCGCGCACGGGCCGTCTCCATCCGCGTGACCACACGGCAGCGTGCCCCGTACCGCCTCGGGGAGGAGGGAAGCGGTACGGGGCACGGACTCGGCCGGCCGGACCCGGGCGACGGGCCGCGGACCAGGGCTCCCCGGCCGTCGGACCGGTCTGGGGCCGGGCCGGCCGAGGTCAGACGAGACCGCCGGTCTGAGGGGTCTGGAGGGCCTGTCCTGCGCCGTCGACGGTCTGGTCCACGAGGGTGCCGAGGCCCTGGTCCTCCTGGAGGAGTCCGGTGACGCCGCCGGCGGCACCGCTCTGCTCGGCGGCGGAGGCGTGCGGCGTCGGCGAGACGAGGGCGGTGACGACCCCGGCGGCGAGGGACGCGATGGCGAGCATGCTGCGCTTCTTCATGGTCGGGTCAACTGCCGGAGGGCCGTCGAGGTTACGCGCCCGGGCGCGCCGATCGCCGGCGGCCGGCGCGCTCAGTGCCCGTCGTCCGATTCGAGGTAGAGCGTCGCGCCGGTCCGCCGGGCCTGGTCGACCTCGACGAGCCGGCGGAAGGAGGCCGGGTTCATCTCCCGCTCCCATTCGGCGAGGGCGTGCAGCCGGTATTCGGTGTGTTCCTCGGGGTCGAGGACCACGGCGGCGATCTGGGCGTCGGTCAGTTCCCCGCCGTCGAAGATGAAGCCGATGTGGTTGGCCGGCCACTGCTCGGCGCGGTGCGAGGTGAAGTGGGTGGCGAGGAGACGCGGGCGGCCCTCGAAGACGAGTCCGGTCTCCTCCCGGCATTCCCGCACGGCCGTCTCCCACGGGGTCTCCCCCGGGTCCATGTTCCCACCGGGCCACTGCCACAGTTCCGGCTGCCAGGTGGCGCGCAGCTGGAGGGGCCGGCCGTGGGTGTCGGTGAAGTAGAGACAGGCGTACGCGGTCGCTCGGGGGAGCGTCTCGATGAACTCGGCGGGGGGCAGCCAGGTGGTCGCCATGGGCGGCTCGCTCTCGACGGGGCGGATGGTTCACTCCTCATCCAAGCGGGCGGCGCGGTCCCGTCGGGCCCGCTACGGGTCGATCACCGGATCGTGTGATCACCCGGTGGTGTGGAGTGGACGCCCAAGGGAAAGGGGCGGCGGGCTCAGGGCCGCGCGGGGGCGTCCGGCGGGGGCGAGGACGAGGGGGGATGCGGGGGCGGGGGCGGGGACGGGGGGGTGTGGTCGATGCGGCGCTGGAGGCGGACCTCGTGGACGAGACGGCCGGCGAGGGCCGCCCCGTACACGACGAAGCCGACGCCGACGAGCCACGACTGGAGGACGAGGACGGTGCCGAACTGACCGTAGGTCACGGCGTTGGAGGCGATGAGCGGGGAGAACACGAACTGGGAGAAGATCCGCAGGCCGAGCAGGCCGACGGCGGTGAGGACGGCGCCGGGGAGCAGGGCGCGCCAGCGGATGCGCCCGCACAGCAGGAAGCGCTGCGACCACCAGAAGAAGAGGAAGGCCCCGGTGACGTCGCCGAGCGCGGTGAGGGCGGTGATCCAGGCGGGGGCGTTCTGGGGGGAGGAGTTGGCCACGAAGAGGAGCAGCGCGCCGATGAGGACGGCGACCCAGACGACGTGGCGCCACATGGTGTGCCAGCGGGAGGTGGGCAGGTCCCAGACGCGTTCGTAGCCGGTCTGGACGGCCGAGCCGAAGGTCACGCCGAAGGCGGCGAGGGCGGCGAGACCGAAGGCGGTGGTGCGCTGGAGGGCCTGCCCGGGCTGGCCGAAGAGCCGCTCGATCTCCTCCTGGGAGACCTCGGAGACGCCGAGCCCCTGGACGAGCCAGCGGGCGAAGCCCTGGCCGCTGGCGAGGTCGGCGGCCGCGATGACGATCAGGAGGGGGACGAGGGTGAGCAGGCAGAGCGCGGCGAACCCCATGGCGCGGTGCATGAGTTCCATCTCGCGCCCGCGGCTCCAGGCGAGGCCGAGGGGCGAGGTGATGACCCGTTCGTGGACCTCGTGGAAGCGCGGGGGGTGCTCGGGCGGGACATGACCGCCCGGAGTCCCGTCCGCCGGGACTCCCGCACCGGCGGCGCCCTCGTCCGGTGGTCCGTGTCCGGCGGCTCCGTCGTCGTCCGGGGCTCCGTCGTGCGGCGCGCGGGAAGTGGGGGGCATGTCTCGTCGAGTACCCCGCTCACGGGTCGCACCCGTCCGGTATGCCGCCGAACGGGTGGGCTGGACGGGGTGCCGTGACCGGACACGGCCTATGTCACGGCGTAGACCCAGGGGTGGCCGGTGCGGGTGCAGTGGTCGGGGCGTCGGTCGTCTCCGGGGTACGGGGCTCCGGTGGCCTGGAGGGCGGCGCTCACGAGCGTGGCGAGCAGGTCGATGTCCGAGCCCGCGTCCAGACGGACCGTCACCCAGCCGGATCCGGGGCGCAACCGGACCGCGCTGGAGCCGAGGAGGGCCGGCCGGAGCCGGGCGATCATGGCGCGGGTCAGATGGACGTCGGCCTCGTGCTCGCCGTGGAAGTGCACGATCTCCTGGGTCGTGGTGCGCAGTCCGAGCTCGGCGCCGCAGGGCGCGCGGCCGGCGATCAGCGAGGGCCAGCTCATCAGGCGTTCACTGGCGTGCCTGGCTGTGTTCATACCGAGGAGCGTGCCGCGCCGCGGGGGCCCGCACAAGCGTCTGGCCGAAAGAATCCCACCCGGACTCGATTCCGCTGGTTTGGCGGGCCTCCGCGGGTAAAGACGGCGGGGCCGTGGGGTGTCCGGGGCACGCGGGGACGCGCCGGGCGCGGGGCGGAGCCGTCCGGTCCCCGACGCGGAGGGAAGGGCGGCCGAAAGGCGGTCAAGCGCACCGAAGCGCACCAGGTAGCGTGGCCGTCATGGAACTCACAGGCGAGATAAAGCCCGGTCGCCCTCTGCTCGTCCTGGCGGTGAAGGAGGAGGCCCAGCACCTCCGCACCGATCTGCCCATGCTGCTGACCGGCATGGGCAAGGTCAACGCGGCGACGGCACTCGCCACCGTTCTCGCCCGCGGCCCGCACCCGTCGGAGGTCGTGAACCTCGGGACGGCGGGGGCGCTGCGCCCCGGTTGGACGGGCACCCATGTGGTCGGCACGGTCATCCAGCACGACCTGGACAGCAGGCTGCTCGCGAGGCTCACGGGCGAGCAGTACGGGGCGCCCCTGACCCTGCCGGGCGGCAGCGACGTGGTCCTCGCCACCGGTGACATGTTCATCTCGGACGACGAGGCGCGTGAGCGGCTCGCCGCCCGTGCCGCGCTCGTCGACATGGAGGGGTACGCCCTCGCGTCGGTGGCCGCCCAGGCCGGTGTGCCGCTGCGCGTGGTCAAGCACGTCAGCGACGAGGCCGGTGAGGGCGCGGACCGTACCTGGCGCGAGTCGGTCGCCGAATGCGCCCGTCACCTGGCGGCCTGGGCGGAGGCGAACACGCCGTACGTCGGCTGACGGCGCGCGGAACGCGAGGGGCGTACGGCACACCTGCCCGTACGCCCCTTTTTCACGCCCCGTCGTGCCCCGCTCCCCCACCGGGCCGGCTCCCGGCTCAGTCGGGCAGCGCGACGGTGAGGTCCACCTCGGCCAGCTGTCCGCTGAAGCCCAGCTGCGCGACCCCCAGCAGGGTGCTCGCCGAGGTGAACGCCGGCCCGAGGGCCGAGGCGGTGAGCCGGGCCCACGCGGCGCCCAGCACGTCCCGGTCGTCACTGCGTACATAGATCACCGAGCGCACCACGTGCTCCGGCCGGGCACCGACCGCCGCGAGGGCGGTGAGCGCGTTCGCGACGATCTGGTCGAGCTGCGCGTCGACGGAGTCCGGGCCGACAAGGCCGCCTTCCTGGTCCAGGGGGCACTGCCCGGCCAGATAGGCCGTCCGGCCGGCCTCCACCACGGTGATGTGGTGATAGCCGGGAGTCTGGTGGAGCCGCTCCGGGTTGATCCGGCTGATCTTCGCTGTCATGCCGCGAGTCTGGCCCTGCCCGGCGGGCCGCGGCGACGCCCGTCCCCGCCGGTGCGCACTTCCCGACCTTCTCTGGCGTGATCCTTTCCTTGCGAGGCATACCCCCCGGGGGTATAAAGGAGTGACGGAATACCCCCACGGGGTATAACCCGCATCCGATCCAGGAGGTTCCCATGTCCGCGTTCCGCGTTCTCCACCACCTACAAGGTCTCCGGCGTCAACAGCGGTCACTGCAAGGCGATCGTGACCGAGGCCCTGCGCGGGCTCGAGAGCGTCGACACCGTGCACGTGGAGATCTCCACCGGTCTCGTCACCGTCAACACCCGCACCGAGCCCGACGACGCGCTGATCTCCACGACGATCGACGACGCCGGGTACGACTTCCACGGTCGCGCCTGACGGCGGCCAGGGGCACCGACCCCGTTCGAACGCCCCGAGGGGCCGGGCAGCAGGCCCGGCCCCTCGGGGCGTTCCGCGTCGGTCAGGCCGACGGCGCTCCGGCGGCACCCGCCGCCGCGGCCACGGCGGCCGGCTGCGGGAGGCGTACGACGAGCAGGGCGGCGACATCGTCGTCGAGCCGGCCCGCGCCGTACGTCGTGAGGTCGTGGTGGAGCAGCGGGAGCACCTGGTCGCCCGGTTCGTCGGCCCATCGGCCCATCCGCTGCTCCAGCGGGTAGAAGTCCCCGGCCCGGTCGCGGGTCTCGCTCACGCCGTCGGTGAAGAGCAGCATCCGGTCGCCGGGCCGGAACGGGACCTCCTCGACGCGGTGCCGGGAGGTGCACAGGCCCGCGAGGTTGAGCGGCAGCGACGGGTCGTGGAGCGGGACGGCCCGGATCCGTCCCTGATGCTGGAGCAGCGGGGCGGGATGGCCGCAGCTGAGGACGCGCACCACGTCCTGGCCGTCGGGGAATTCGAGGAGCAGGACGGTGGCGAAGCGCTCGGCGGCGTCGGATTCGGGGGCCCAGGCGCCGTAGCGGGCCAGCCCCTCCTCCAGCCGGTCGGCGAGTTCGGCGAGGCCGGAGGCGTCGGTGACGGCGGCGCGGTACGAACCGAGCAGGACGGAGGCGGTCTCCACGGCGCCGAGGCCCTTGCCCTGGACGTCGCCGAGCATCACGCGGACGGCGCCGGGGACCCGGACCGCCTCGTAGAAGTCGCCCCCGATCCGGGCCTTGGCCGCGGCGGCGACGTACAGCAGATGCAGTTCGACCTCGCCGAGCCGGGGCGCGAGCGGGCGCAGCACCACCCGCTGGACCACCTCGGCGACGGCCGTCACCTCGCTCAGATCCTGCTCGTAGCGGGTACGGACCCGGCTGATCCAGACGGCGGCGGCGGTGACGGCCACGAGGACAAGTTCGGCGGAGACGATGTCGCCGGCGGTGTCGCCCTGTGCCACGCCGAGGGCGAGCCGCAGGACGATCGCCAGCAGGCCGATGGTCAGGGTGCCGCGCACGCTCCAGGTGACGGCGGCGAGGGCGGGGCCGATGACGAGGAGCCGGTCGAAGTGCTCCCCCTGCGACGTGATGAGGTCGACCACCACGACGGCGGCGAGCGCGAGGACGGGCAGCGCGAGACCGAGGTTGAGCTCGACGCGCGTCCCGGACGCGGAGGGGGGCCGGTGACCACCTGAGGGCATTTCATGATCATACGTTCGGGATCGGATGGTCCGGCACCTTACGTCCGCGTTGGCGTGTCCGCCATCCGGCGCTCCGCGCCCGGTTCCGGATCCGCGTCGTCCCCCGCCCCCGCAGCTCGGCCGCCCGGCAGACCGAGGCAGGCGAGGACGGCGAGCGCGGCGACGGCCGCGAGCACGGGCAGGGCCGTTCCGGACGCGAGGAGCGGCGCGGCCAGGGCCACCCCGAGCACGGGTCCGGTGTTCATGGCGGTCTGCTGGAGTCCGCCCGCGACGCCGGCGTGCTCCCGGGGAGCCCGGTGCACCACGACCGAGGTGGCCGTCACCATCACCGCGCCGAACCCGGCGCCGATGAGTGCCGCGCACCCGCCGGTCGCGAGCGCGGAGCCGGTGACCTCCGTACGCCCCAGCAGCGCCACTCCGGCGACGAGCAGCCCGGCTCCGCCGGTGGCGACCCGCCGCGCGCCGAAGCGCCCCTTGAGCAGGGCGCTCACCGGCGCCCCGGCCACGATCAGCAGGGCCAGGGGCAGCATCCGCGCGGCGGTGGGGAGCGGTCCGAGGGCCAGGGTATCCTGGAGCAGGTACGTGGCGGTGAACAGTGTCCCGGAGAGCGCGGCCGACGCGGCGAGCAGCGCCCCGAGCCCGGCGGCGACCGGACCCGGCCCGCGGCCGGAGGCCTCCGGCCCGGCACGCCCGAGGCTCCCGCGCTTCGTCCCCGGGCGGGCCTTGAGGAGCATCCCGGCGGGGACCAGCGGATACGGGGCTCGTCGCTCGTGCCGTACGAACGCGTAGCCGGCCGCTCCGGCCACACCGAGCGCGAGCAGGGCGCCGCCGAGGGCCGGAGGCGCGAACCCGTGGGCGAGGGCTTGGACGAGGCAGGCGAGGGCGAGCCCGAGCAGGCAGGCCCCGGGCAGATCCAGCGCGCCCGCACCGCGGCCCTCCTCTCGCGTGGTCTGGCGCGACGTGGGTACGGCGAGGCCGATCAGCGCGATCGCCAGGGTCGGCGCGACACCGAGGAGGAAGACCGCGCGCCAGCCGTACGCGGTGACGAGCACGCCGCCGACGAGCGGGCCGACCGCGGCGGCGAGGCCGATGGCGCTGGTGCGCAGGGCGATCGGCATGCCGAGGCGGTCGGGCGGATAGGCGGCGCGCAGCATGCCGAGCGTCGCGGGCTGGAGGAGGGCGCCGAAGACGCCCTGGGTGACGCGGAGGGCGACGACCCAGCCGATGCCGGGGGCGACGGCGATCCGGGCGGAGGTGGCCGCGAAGCCGAGACAGCCGAGGACGAAGAGCCGCTGGTGCCCGTACCGGTCGCCGAGCCGGCCCGCGAAGACGAGCAGGCTCGCGACGGCGACGAGATAGCCGGTGCTGGTCCACTGCACCTGGGCGGTGTCCGCGCCGAGGTCGTGCTGGAGCGCGGGCTGGGCAATGGTCAGGACGGTGCCGTCGAGGGCGACGACGGCGGCGCCGACGACGCTGCACGCGAGGGTCAGGGGGGCCGGAGACGGTCGCGGCGTGGGCTGGGGCGGGTCATCGGCCGGTGTCCGGTCGTCGGGGGCCGAGGTGGGCGTCGAGGGCGGCCGTGAGCAGTGGTTCGACGTCGTCGGCGCCGGTGGCGAGACGGAGGCTGCCCCAGCGCCGGAGCTGGGCGATGCCGTGGAGGTTGGCCCACAGCGCGCCGGTGGCGGTGGCGGGGTCGGCGGCGTCCGGGCGGACCCGGGCGACGAGTTCGGCGACGTGCGCGAAGAGCGGGAGGCTGGTGTCGCGCAGCCCCAGCCGCCCGCTCTCCAGGAGGTCGTGGCGGAACATCAGCTCGTACATGCCGCCGCGGGTGCGGGCGAAGTCGAGGTAGAGGCGGGCCAGCGCCTCGATCCGGTCCCGGGGGTCGGCCGTGTCGATGGCGGCGACGCGGATGCCGAGTGCGCGGAAGCCCTCGTGGGCGATGGCCGAGAGCAGGTCGAGGTGGGTCGGGAAGTAGCGGCGCGGGGCGCCGTGCGAGACCCCGGCGCGGCGGGCGATCTCGCGGAGCGAGAGGGCCCCGGCGCCCTCGGCGTCGACCAGTTCGACGCCGGTCCGCACCAGCCGGTCGCGGAGCCCGCCGGGTTCGGGTTCGGCGGGTTCGGGTTCGGCGGGCGGGACGGGTGCGTCCGGAGTGTCGGGCGCGGTCTCCGGAGGCTTGCCCGGAGTGGGTTCGTCGGTCACGGAACCTGTCTACCGGAACCCCGTAGACACTGTCTACCACTTCAGTAGACAGTGTCTACGGTCTGCGCCGATCCGTCCGGTACACTGGCCCGAGCGAAGGGGAGTAGCCCTGCGAACCGGTCGTCGACACACTGGAACCCCCGGGTTCCCGGTGGCCGGGTCCGCACCGAGGTGCGGACGGGCGAGACCTTCGGCCAGGCAATACGTCACGTCCGCGTCCATGCGGGCGTGGTCCGTCATGCCGGGCCGAGTGGTCCTCCCGTCGCCTCACGAGGCGCCGTGCCGGGCCCGGGCCCGGTCCGAGCAGAGAGCCCCGGTATGCACCTCGACCCCTTGGCGATCATCACCGCCTTCGGGCTGATCTTCCTCGCCGAACTCCCCGACAAGACGATGTTCGCGTCCCTCGCCATGGGCACGCGGATGCGTCCGCTGTACGTCTGGTTCGGCACCTCGACCGCGTTCATCGTCCACGTGGCCATCGCCGTCGGCGCGGGCAGCCTGCTCGGACTCCTCCCCGGCTGGATCGTGAAGCTCGTCTCGGCCGCGCTGTTCGGCTTCGGCGCCTTCATGCTGCTGCGCGCCGGAGGCGACGACGAGGACGACGAGGACGGCGCCGGCAAGACGGTGAAGGGCTTCTGGCCCGTCTTCTCCACCGCCTTCATGGCCGTGTTCATCAGCGAGTGGGGCGACCTGACCCAGATCACCACGGCCAACCTGGCCGCCACCAACGGCACCTGGTCGACGGCGATCGGCTCTGCCGCCGCCCTCATGAGCGTCTCCGCGCTCGCGCTCATCGCGGGCCGGTTCATCGCCAAGCGCGTCCCGCTCAAGACGGTCCAGCGCGTCGGCGGTGTCTGCATGGCCGGTCTGGCCGTCTGGTCGCTCGTGGAGGCCTTCACCGCCTGACCCCGGCCGGCGCCCCGCCGTTCGCCTCCCCCTCGATGCCCGTGTGCCCCCGGCACACGGGCATCGTCGTCGCGCGGGTGGGACGAACGGCCGGGACGCCGCGTCAGACGATCTCCTTCTCGGACTCGACGACGACTCCGTACAGGTCGGCGATGGTGGCCAGGGCGCCGCGGTGCACCTGCGCGGCCGGGACGTCGGCGCCCAGGACCGGGAGCGAGCGGGTCGCGGTGGCCTCGGCCACGACGGTGGGCCGGTGACCGGCCAGGAACGCGCCCTGCGCGGTGAACGTCACGCACATGTGGGTCATCCAGCCGGCGAGGACGAGGTCCTGGCCCTCGTCGAGGTGCGAGGCCAGATCCGTACCGACGAAGGAGTCCGGGAACCGCTTGACGACGACCGGCTCGCCGTCGGCCGGCGTGAGCCGCGGGTGGAACCGGCCGATCTCCGCGCGGACGTCGTACGGGGTGCCCTCGCCGCCGTCGTTGACGACGTGCACCACCTTCGTGCCCTGCCGGCGGGCCCGCGCCAGCAGCCGCTCGGCGGCGTCGAGGGACTGCTCCCAGCCGTCGAGTTCCATGACGCCCTGGGTGTACGTGTTCTGGAAGTCGATCAGGATCAGCGTCGAACCGGCCAGTGTCGCGGGGGTCTGGTCGAAGCCGTTGAGCTCGCGCAGCGTGGTCCTGGACATGGGTGTACCGCCTTCGGCATACGGGGTGAGGAGTGCGGCCCGAGCGGTCCGCCGGGCCATGTCCGCCAAACTATGAGCCCGTTCGGGTGTCGGCAATGACGTCTGATCCGCAGAAACCGACATCGCTCGCTCGCACCGAACGACCGCCGCGCCAACCGCTGTACCGCCGTACCGACCGCCGCGTACCGACCGGCCTGCCGGTGGCCCGCCGCCACCGGTGCCCCAGGGGAGGACCCGTGCCGGACACCGTCCGACGCCGTATCGTCATCGTGCTCTTCGACGGCGTCGACCTGCTCGACGTCACCGGGCCGCCGGAGGTGTTCTCGCTCGCCCTGCGCGAGACCGAGGAGGCCGCGGGCTACCGGGTCCTGCTGGCCGCCGCGGCCCTGACCCCCGTCACCACCGCCGCCGGGGTCCGTGTCCTGCCCGACCTCACCTTCGAGGAGGCCGCGGCGGGCGGCATCGACACACTCGTGGTCCCGGGCGCGGTGGAGGTCGACGAGGAGCGCCGCGTCCATCCCGTCGTCGATCCCGGCCTGGTCGCCTGGGTCCGGACCCTCGCCGCTCGCGCGCACCGGATCGCCTCCGTGTGCGTGGGCGCGCACCTGCTCGCCGCCGCGGGGCTGCTCGACGGCAAGCGCGCCACCACCCACTGGTCGACCGCGCAGCGACTGGCCGTCGACCATCCGGCGGTGACCGTGGACCCCGACCCGATCTTCATCCGCGAGGACAACATGTGGACCGGGGCCGGGATCAGCGCCTGCCTCGACCTGTCCCTCGCCCTGATCGCCGACGACCTCGGCGAGGCGGTCGCCCTGCGGGTGGCCCGGCAGATGGTCATGTACCTCAAACGTCCCAGCGGCCAGAGCCAGTTCAGCGTCCCGCTGGAGCGGATCGCCGCCACCCGCCGCATCGAGGACCTGCGCCATCACATCCTGCGGCACCTCGCCGAACCGCTGACGGTCGTCGACCTCGCCGCGTACGCGCACGTCAGCGACCGGCACCTGACCCGGCTCTTCAAGACCGAGCTGGGCATGACCCCGCACGCCTACATCGAGTCGGTCCGGGTGGAGAAGGCCCGCCACGAACTGGAGTCGTCGGACGCCACCCTGGAGCGCATCGCGTCCGTCTGCGGCTTCGGCACGACGGACACCCTGGTCCGGGCGTTCCGCCGCCGTCTGGACACGACACCGACGGAGTACCGGCGCCGGTTCAGGGTGCCGGCCGCACCCCTGACGCCCTGACGCGCCTTCACGGGGTGCCGTACTGGCACCGTAGGGTCATGAACGCGACGGACACAACACCGGTACCGGCAGCGAAGGGCCCTCGACGGGACGGCCTCACGGCGTTGAGGAACATGGCATGCCGCTATCAGGCGGACGAAATTCCGCCCGAGGAACTGCCCATGCTCGCAGCCGAGTTGCTTGCGGAAGGGGTGGACACCCCGACGCTGTGCGAACTCGCGGGCCTGTCGCGCCGCGCGGACGTCCGGGACATCCGTGACACGTTCGAGCAGGCGGTGCGCGAGGCGGGAATCGGTTTCCCCGGGCGGGTCCTGGCACGACGTCACGCGATGCGGCGGATCGCGGCGAGGCTGGTCGACGGCGAGATCGCGGCCCTCGATCCGGCGGCGGACGACTGGGAGGACACGGAGACCGAGACCGCCGAGGAGCGGGCCTTCACGGCGCTGCTCCCCCCGTGCACCTGCTGCCTCGCCCACACGCTGGACACCGACCAGCGGACGTGGGAGGCCCGGCTGCGCCGTGCCGCTCTCGCCCTGATCGCGGCTCCGCCGACCGGCCCCTGCTGCCGACCCGCCCCCTGTGCGAAGCAGTGAATCGCTGCTTCACTTCTTGCATGCCCTACCGCCGCACGCCCGCCGTCCAGGCCCGGCTCGACGCCCAGCGCGCCGCGATCGTCGAGGCCGGTCTCCGGCTGCTCGCCGAGCACGGTCACGCCGGGTGCACCATGGCCGCCGTCGCCGGGCGGGCGGGCGTCGCGACCGGCAGTGTGTACCGCCACTTCGCCGGCAAGGCCGAGCTGTCGGTCGAGCTGTTCCGCACCGTCGTCGGCCGTGAGGTGGCCGCCGTGTCCGAGGCCGCCGCGCGGCCGTCGCACCGGACCGCCGCCGAGCGGGTGGTGGCGGTCATCGAGACCTTCGCGAGCCGCGCCCTGAAGGCGCCCCGGCTCGCCTACGCGCTGCTCGCCGAGCCGGTCGACCCGGCCGTCGACGCCGAACGCCTGGTGTTCCGGCGCGCCTTCCGCGACGTCTTCGCCGAGCGGATCGCCGCCGGTGTCCGGAGCGGCGAACTGCCGCCCCAGGACGCGGTGCTCACCGCCTCCGCGCTGGTCGGCGCGGGCGCGGAGGCGCTGACCGGCCCCTTGACCGCCGGGTCCCCCGGACCCGGCACCGTGCCCGCCCTCGTCACCTTCACCCTGCGAGCCTTGGGAGTTCCCGATGCAGAACACGCATGAGGTCACGAACCAAGTTCCGCCGCTCACCGGTCACGACGTCTCCGCCGACCCCGCGCTCCTGGAGGCGCTGCGCCGCGAGGGCGCGGGCTGGGCCGAGTCCGAGGTCCGGGAACTGGGCGTCAAGGCCGGTGGCCACGAGGCGCAGGAATGGGGCCGGCTGGCCGAGCGGCACTCCCCCGTGCTGCACACCCACGACCGGTACGGCCACCGGATCGACGAGGTCGAGTTCCACCCGTACTGGCACGAGCTGATGACCGTGGCCGTCGAGCACGGGCTGCACGGCGCGCCGTGGGCCGATGGCCGGCCCGGCGCCCATGTGGCGCGCGCCGCGAAGACCTTCGTGTGGGCACAGGTGGACGCGGGGCACCTGTGCCCGGTCTCGATGACGTACGCGGCGGTGCCCGCGCTGCGCGCCGAGCCGGAGCTGGCCGCGGTGTACGAGCCGCTGCTGACCTCCCCGTCGTACGACTTCGGCCTGCGCGTCCCCACCGGGAAGCGCGGCCTCATCGCCGGCATGTCGATGACCGAGAAGCAGGGCGGTTCGGACGTGCGGGCCAACACCACCCGCGCGGTGCCGACGGGCGAGGCGGGCGAGTACGCGCTGACCGGGCACAAGTGGTTCACCTCGGCGCCGATGTCGGACGTGTTCCTGACGCTGGCCCAGGCGCCCGGCGGGCTGTCCTGCTTCCTGCTGCCGCGGGTGCTGCCGGACGGCTCGCGCAACGCGATCCGTCTCCAGCGGCTCAAGGACAAACTCGGCAACCGTTCCAACGCCTCCGGCGAGATCGAGTACGCGGGTGCCCTCGGCCGGCTGGTCGGCGAGGAGGGCCGGGGCGTCGCCACCATCATCCGCATGGTGAACATGACCCGGCTCGACTGCGCGCTGTCCTCCGCGTCCGGGATGCGGCTCGGTCTCGTCCACGCCGTGCACCACGCCACCCACCGCCGCGCGTTCGGCGCCCGGCTGATCGACCAGCCGCTGATGACGAACGTGCTGGCGGACCTGGCGGTCGAGGCGGAGGCCGCGACGATCGCCGCGATGCGGCTCGCGGGCGCGGTGGACCGGGCGGCGGCGGGCGACGACGGGGAGGACCAGCTGCGCCGTCTGGCGCTCGCGGTCACCAAGTACTGGGTGTGCAAGCGGGCGCCCGCGCACGCGGCCGAGGCCCTGGAGTGCCTGGGCGGCAACGGTTTCGTCGAGGACTCGGGCCTGCCCCGGCTGTACCGCGAGGCGCCGCTGCCGTCGATCTGGGAGGGCTCCGGCAACGTCGCCGCGCTCGACGTGCTGCGTGCCATGGCCCGGCAGCCCGTCGCTGTGGAGGCGTTCTTCGCCGAGGTGGATCTGGCGGCCGGCGCCGACCGGCGGCTGGACGCCGCCGTCGCGCGGCTGCGCAAGGAGCTGGCCGAACTCGGCGATCCGGAGGCGCTCCAGTTCCGGGCCCGCCGGCTGGTGGAGCGTCTGGCCCTGGTCTTCCAGGGCTCCTTGCTCGTCCGGTACGGCCATCCGGCGGTCGCCGACGCGTTCTGCGCCTCCCGGCTCGACGCCGACGGGGGCCTCGCCTTCGGCACCCTGCCGACGGGCCTGGACACGGCGGCGATCGTCGAACGGGGCGCGCCCGGCTATCCGGCCGCCTGACGCACACCCCCGCACACCCCTCGCGCCCGGCGTACGCGCCGGGCCGGTACACGTCCGCGGGCCCGTCCCGTGCCGCCGTACCCGAGCACCCCGCTCCCCTGGCCGTTTCTAGGGGGCGCCGGCGAACCCGTGGGCGCACCGTGGCTCCGACCCGCCCGGCGTGGCAGGGTGGCGGCCGGCGGCGGTTCCTCCCGATGCCGCCATGTTCCCAGGGCCACCGGTGCCGTGCGGGCGACCGGTGCCACCGGCGAGACGGAGGTGTCCGTGAGCGGGCGATCCATCCACGACGTACTGGACGACGGCGCGCGGCGCCTCGCGGACCGGGTGATCGCCTGGCGCCGCCATCTGCACCGGAATCCCGAACTGTCCAACCGGGAGGAGAAGACGGCCGCGTTCGTGGCGGAGCACCTGCGCGCGCTCGGGCTGGACGAGGTGCGCACGGGGATCGCGGGGCACGGCGTGGTCGGGGTGCTGCGGGGCGGGCGGCCGGGGTCGCGCACGATCGCGCTGCGGGCGGACATCGACGCGCTGCCGGTGCCGGACCGGTGCGGGGCGGACTTCGCCTCGGAGGCCGTCGACACCACGTACCCGGGCGGCCCGTTCCCGGTCTCGCACGCCTGCGGGCACGACTGTCACACGGCGATGCTGATGGGCGCGGCAGCCGTGCTCGCCGAGGCCCGCGCGGAACTGCCCGGCACGGTCCTGTTCGTCTTCCAGCCGGCCGAGGAGGGGCCACCGGTCACGGAGGAGGGCGGGGCGCGGGCGATGGTGGCGGAGGGCGCGTTCGCCGAGCCGGTGCCGACCATGGTATTCGGGATGCACGTCACCCCGTACCCCAAGGGCCACGTGGGCTACCTCTCCGGCAACCAGTACGCCGCCTCCCTGCTGGTCCGGATCACCGTCACCGGCCGTCAGGTGCACGGCTCCACGCCGTGGCAGGGGATCGACCCGATGCCCGCGGCGGGCGCGATCCTCACCGGGATCGGGCAGCTCTACCGTCAGGTGTCCGCGTTCGATCCGGTCACCGTGACCATCGGCCACATCGAGGACGTCGGGCGCTTCAACATCATCGGCGAGACCGTCACGCTGTGGGGCACGGTCCGCTGCGCGGACGAGTCCGGCATGGCGGAGGTACGCCGGCGGCTGGCGACGCTGGCCGGGCACACGGCCGCCGCGTACCAGGCCACGGCCCGAGTGGACTACCTCCAGCCGGTGCCGCCGGTGCGCAACGGCGCGGCGTGGGTGGCCGCCGGTCTGCCGACCTTCCGCCGGGTGGTGGGCGCCGAGCGCGTGGTGGAGACCGTCCCGTCGCTCGGCTACGACGACGTGTCCGAGTTCATCGACCGGTTCGGCGGGCTGTACGTGACGCTCGGCGTCCAGGACGCGGCCCTGGACGAACGGGGTCTGCCGGTCCCGCTCGCGGGCGGACGCGGTCTGGTCACCAACCACCATCCTGGGTTCTACGCCGACGACGACACCCTGGTGACGGGGGTACGGCTGCACGCACACGTCGCGTACGACCATCTCACGGGCGCGCTCGCCCCGGACCGGGCGGAAGCCCGATGATCACCCGTTCGTGAGTTTTCCGCGCACGCCGTACGCGCCGCCCGCCACGCTGGGCCCGACCACCCGAGGACGAGCGCGCACGGGCGCGGGAACGGGGAACGGCGTTGACATCGCAGAGCGGCGGCACGGCGGCAGGGGAAGGCCGGGCGGGCGGCGCGGCGCGGGAGGGCACGGACGACGGGGCGGTGCTGCTGGTCGCGGGGCTCGCCGACCTGGCGGTGAGTACCCTGGGGACGGCCATGGGAACGGTCCGGGGGCTGTTGCGGCGCTCGGACACGGGCCGGCTCGTCGAGAACGCCGAGCAGGATCTGCGGGCGCGCGGGCGGCTCGCGCTCGACCGGTACGCGGCGGTGCCGCCGGCTCATCTGGAGGTGCTGGCGCAGCACGTGCTGGAGCGGCGGTCGCGGGCCGATGGCTGACGTCTGGGACCCGGCGGCGTTCAAGGCCCGGGTCGACGAGGTGCTGGGCCGGTTCGTCGCCCGCGAGGCCGACGCGCTGGCCGCCGTCGACCCGGCCCTCGGGCCGGTGGCCGGGGAGCTGGAGGCGGCGGTCGCGCACGGCAAGCGGCTGCGGGCCGCGTTCTGTTATTGGGGCTGGCGGGGCGGCGGGCAGCCGGACAGCGACGCGCTGGTCCGGGCGGCGGCCGCCGTCGAGTTGGTGCACGCGGCCGCGGTCGTGCACGACGACCTGATCGACGGCAGTCCGCTGCGGCACGGGCGGCCCACCGCGCACCGGGCGCTGCGCTCCGCCGTCCCGGGGCATCCGCGGCCCGCCGGGGCCGCCCGCTCGCTGGCCATGCTGGTGGGTGATCTGCTGATGGCGCTGGCCGGGCAGTTGTTCGTGGAGAGCGGGCTGCCCGCCGCGTATCTGGGGCGGGCCCGGCCGTTGTGGGCGGCGCTCGCGCGGGAGCTGATCGCGGGCGAGTGCCTGGAGGTCCTGCACACGGGCGGGGTGCCGGACACGGCGGTCTCGCTGAAGGTGATCCGCTACAAGACGGCCAAGTACACCGTCGAACAGCCGCTGTTGATCGGCGGGGCCCTGGCCGGGGCCGCGGCGCGGCTGGGCGAGGGCTACTCGGCGTACGGGCTGCCGCTCGGCGAGGCGTTCCAGCTGCGGGACGACCTGCTCGGGCTGTTCGGCGACCCGGCGGACACCGGCAAGGCCGGCGCCGACGACCTGCGCGGGCGGCGGCCGACCGCGCTGCTCGCGGAGGCCTGGCGGCTCACGGACGCGGCCGGACGCGCGCGGCTGCGCGCCCTCCTGGACGGGAGCGGGGACGGGGACGGATCCGAGGGCGGCGATCTGGACGAGGTGCGGGAGCTGATGCGTCGCGTACGGGCTCCGGAACGGGTGGAGGCCATGATCGCCGCGCGGGTGGCGGAGGCGCTGCGCGTCCTCGACGAGCTCGACGCGCCCCCGGCCACCGTCGCCGCCCTCACCTCGCTCGCTCACGCCGCGTCGGCCCGGGCGTCCTGACCGCCCCGACCCCCGCCGTACCGCACCCGCGCCGTCCCGGGCGCGCACCGCTTCGCCGTACCCCCCGCACTCTCCTCCCCCTCACGGATGCTCGTCGAAGGAGCCCGCATGATCCCCACCGAGGCGTCGATGGACGCCCTGCGCCAGACCGGCGACGAACTCGCCGACGCCACCGTCGCCACGCTCTTCGAGCGCGGGGAGGTCGGCCGGTTCAACACCCTGATGCGGTACGTGTCCACGGTGGGCGCTCCGCTGCCGGACGGGCTGCCGGACGTGGCCCGCGAATACCTGCACGCCACGAGCTCCGCGCCGGACTGGGTGGACTGGGGCGAGATGGAGAAGGCCCGGCTCTTCTTCACCGACAACGACGTGCACATCACCACCGCGCTGTCCTTCGCCTCCATGCCCGCCTGCTATCTCGTGCCGCACGTGGCGCAGCTGCTCACGACGACGCACGGTCTGAAGTACCCCTCGAAGCGGATGGCGGAGACCGGCCAGTTCACGCTCTATCTGATGCGGCCGGACGCCTTCGAGG
This sequence comes from Streptomyces laurentii, assembly GCF_040635425.1. Taxonomy (NCBI): domain Bacteria; kingdom Bacillati; phylum Actinomycetota; class Actinomycetes; order Kitasatosporales; family Streptomycetaceae; genus Streptomyces; species Streptomyces laurentii. The sequence continues at coordinate 107,351 of NZ_JBEYHT010000005.1, forward strand.
CCGGCAGCCGGTTCGTCCCGGCGGCGCAGAAGGTGCGGCTGCTGCACGCCGCGATCCGGCATCATCTGCTGCGCGAGGACCGCTGGGACACGGCGGCGCTGGGCGTGCCGATCTGCCAGGAGGACATGATCGGCGGGCAGATGTTCTTCTCGATGCTGGTCCTGGACAGTCTGCACCGGCTCGGCGTCCACATGTCCAACGAAGGCGCCGAGGCCTACTACTACGCCTGGCGGGTGGTGGGGGCCATGCTCGGCGTCGACCAGGAGGCGGTCCCGCGGACCCTGGAGGAGGCGCGCGCCTTCCTCGATCTGTACATGATCCGGCACATGGGGCCCTCGGACGACGGGGCGCTGCTCACGCGGCAGCTCATCGACCTGTACGAGGAGGTGGTGCCGGGCACCTTCTTCGACCCGATCGTCTCCTCGCTGATCCGCCACCTCGTGGGCGACACGTGCGCCGACTGGCTCCAGGTGCCCCGTACCACCTGGGACACGGTGGTCAAGGCGGTGCCGCATCTGCTCGGGGTCCTGGAGACGGTCGAGGACCGCTCCCCGATGGGGGCGTGGCTGCTGGACCGGCTCGGGCATCTGACCACGGTCTTCGAGCTGTCGTCGCTGACCCGTGGCCGTGTCATGCACTACGCGGTCCCGGAGCATCTGAAGAAGGACTACGGGGTCTGCTCCGCGGTGTCCCCGAAGCACCGGTGGACCCCGCCGCCCGCCGTCCTGAGGCCTTAGCCGCCACGGCCCGGCGCCGGGGGCCGAGTCGGCGTCGCGTCGGGGGCGGGGCGGCCCCGAGTTGCGGGACGCGCGCCAGGCGCAAGGCTATGGGTACCGGTCCGCGCAGCCCGCTGGGAGACACGATGCAGGAGCCCGCACCCCACGACCTCGACGCCCTCGCCGACGAGCACCTGAGGAAGGCGCGTGCCGCTTCGCACGGACGCAGCGCCCATCTGGTGATGCACGACGGGGTGCTCCGGCAGAGTGTCATCGCCCTGGTCTCGGGCACGGCCCTCGACGAGCACAACGCGCCGCCGGCGGCGAGCCTCCAGGTACTGCGGGGCCGGGTGCGGCTCACGGCTGCGGGCCGGTCCGAGGAGCTGAGGGCCGGCCAGCTCCAGATGATCCCGAAGGAACGGCACGGGCTCGCCGCTCTCGACGACGCCGTGGTCCTGCTGACCGCCGTCAACGACTGACGGTCCGGTGACCGGCCGTGTCCGGGGGCGCCGGGTGCCGTACGGGCGCGGACCGGAGCGGCTCACTCCACCCGGTGCAGGTCCTCCGCGTAGTACACGATCGCCGAGCGGTACCGCTGTACGGACGGGTCCTCGCTGCTCTCCACGAGCAGCCGCAGCAGCGTCCGGACCGAGTCGTGGGCCTTTCCGGCGTTGAAGAGGGCCATGGCGAGGAAGGCGCGCAGGGCACCGTCCTCGGGAAACTCCTCGGCGCCCCGCCGTAGGGTGGCGACGGCGTCCTCGTACCGTCCGAGCACCCGGTAGGTGCTGCCGAGGCCGAGGAACGCGCCGCCTCGGTCCTCGGCGCCGAGGGCGTCCGGTCCGGCGGCGAGGGCGCGTTCGTAGTACGGGACGGCATCGGCCTCCAGACCGAGGACGTCGTGCGCCCACGCGGTCTGGTAGGCGATCTCGGCATCGTCGGGGTGGCGGTCGGCGAGCGCGACCAGAAGATCGCGGGCCTCCTCGCGGCGGCCCGCCGTGCGCAGGGCGACGGCCTCGGTCAGTCGGATGTCCCGGGAGTCGGCGTTCATGCGGCCATCGTCGCAGGCCGCCGGGGGCGCGGTGGCGGGGAGGGGTCGGGGAGAGCTCTTCGCGGCACCGGCCGGCCCACAGCGTGAGGGCGTCGTTTGTGGCGTCCGGGCCCATAGGGGGCGGTCGAACGCCGCTCTACTCTCCGGCGCAACCCCCACTGTCCGAGCCGCACGGGAGTCCTCATGCGTCCCCTTCGCGCCACCCGTCCCACCCGTTCCCTCCGTTCCGTACGACCACGGCGGCCGCGCCGCCGGCCCGCGGCCCTGCTCCTCGCGGCCGCCGGCGCCCTGTTCTCGCTCGCCCTGCCCGCGTCCCCCGTCTCGGCGGCAGCCGCCCCGGCCCCGGCCCCGGGGGCGCTCACGCCGGTGGCGGGCGCGCTCACCCCGTACGACATCAGCACGGTGTACACGGCCGGAGTGTCCTCCGGCGGCTATATGGCGACGCAGCTGCACGTGGCCTACTCCGGGACCGTCTCCGGTTCGGCGGCCTTCGCCTCCGGCCCGTACGACTGCGCGCAGGGCATGCTGGCCACCGCGCTCAACGCCTGTATGGACACCCTCCAGGACCTCCGGCTCGCCCAGCTGGAGCAGGCGACCCGCGACCGGGCGGCGCAGGGGCTGGTGGACCCGGTGGCGAACCTCGCGGACGATCCGGTGTACGTGTTCAGCGGGACGCGGGACACGACGGTGCGCCAGCCCGTCGCGACGGCGCTCGCCGACTACTACACGCACTTCGGCGCGCGGGTGCGCTACAACCGGACGACGGCCGCCGGGCACGCCTGGATCAGCCCGCTGGGCCCCAACTCCTGTGCGGTGACGCAGAGTCCGTTCCTCAACGACTGCGGCTTCGACGCCGAGGCCGAGATGCTCGGCCATCTGATGGGCCCGGTGTCCGCGCCCGCCGCGCAGCCCTCGGGCTCGCTGATCCGGTTCGACCAGAACGCGTACGCGCCGGGCGGCTCGGCCGCCGCGCTGTCGATGGGCGACGACGGCTTCGCGTACGTCCCGGCATCCTGCGCGGGTGGCGCGAAGTGCAGGCTGATGGTGGCCCTGCACGGCTGCAAGCAGGGGTACGCGTACCAGGGCTTCGGGACCCGGTTCGTGGAGGGCGCCCATCTCAACGAGTACGCGGACACCAACGGCATGATCGTGCTGTATCCGCAGGCGGCGCCGACCGCGACCCTGGAGAACCCCAACGGCTGCTGGAACTGGTGGGGTTACCTCGGCGACAGCGCCTACGCACGGCACGGCGGCAAGCAGATCGAGACCGTGATGCGGATGATCGGGGCGCTGCGCGGCAGCACTCCCCCTCCCACCGGCGGCACCTCGGTGACCCTGCCGAGCGTCGACGCGCAGGACGGCTACGTGAAGGCGGCGGCCGACGGCTCGGGCGCGGCGGTCGGCACGCTGGAGGACCTGTACGGCCTCGCGCTCGGCCGGGGCACGGACGGCAAGGTGAACCGGACCCTGCTGTCCTTCGACACCTCCCGGATCCCGGCGGGCAAGGAGATCACCCGGGCCTATCTGACGGTGGACCGGTCGAGCGGGGCGGGCGATCCCTGGGCGTCGCCTGCGGGCAACCGGCTGCTGGTGGACGTCCGTTCGGGCTGCTTCGGCGGGTGTGCGGTGGAGCCCGCCGACTGGGCGGCGCCCGCGACGGCGGCGGGCGCGGCGGAGTTCGGCCCGTTCTTCTCGGGCCGTGCGGTGTCGGGCGATCTGTCCGCGGCGGCCCTGGCCGCGCTGAACCGGGGCGGGACGACGCAGATGCGGCTCGGCTTCGCCGCGGCGCCGCCCTCGATCGCGTACCTGTTCGTCAATCAGAGCGCGCCGGTGACGCTGACCGTCGAGTACCGCTGACCGGACACGACGCAGGGAGACACATGCGTTCAGCGAGGGACTTCGGGGAGTTCCTCGCCCGTCTCCAGCAGGCTCTTGAGGCTGGAGACCAGGGCCGGCCAGCCCTCGCCGACGAGGCCGCGGATGGTGCCCGAGGCCTTGAGGTCGTCGTGGACGACGGTGAGCTTCACCATGTCCCCGGCCGGCTCGATCTCGTACGTCACCTTGGACCGCCCCTCCTCGACGAGGCGGATGTACAGGTCGTCGTCGATGCCGACCGCGTGCGCCCATTCGGGGGTGAAGGTGTGCCAGGTGTACGACAGACGCCGGCCGGGTTCGGCGACGAGGACGACCTGCGCGGGGTCGGAGGTGGTCCGTCCGCCCTCCTCCCAGACCATGGGCGAGCCGGTGATCCAGTCCGTCACGAAGGTCACGCCCCAGTAGCGCCGGGTGAGGTCCGGGTCGGTGAGGGCCCGCCACAGCTCCTCGGGCGTGGTGCGGATGTACGCGCTGTACACGTACGCGCTGCTGTCCAGGGTGTCGGTGTCCATCGGAGCCTGCTCCATTGCTGACGTCGTCGGCGCGGGCACGGGCGTCCGCGCCGCTCAGGTTCGGAGGGCCGCGGCCACCAGCCCCTCGATCTCCTTCCTCACCTCGGCGCGGCCGCTCGCCGCGTCCGGCGCGGCGACCACCCGGTCCAGGACCAGTCCGTCCACGCACGCGAGCAGCGTCAGCGTGCGGGCGTCGGGGTCCTCGACGCCGCGGGCGGCCAGGAAGTCCCGGACGACCTCGCGGCCCCGGTTCTCCCTCGGCACCAGGATGTCCCTCAGTTCGGGGTCTCGCACGCTCTCCAGGACACAGGCGTAGCGGGCGAGTGAGCGGCGCCGCCCCTCGCCGCCGGTCCGGGCGGCGACCAGGAGGGTCAGCCCCTGGACGAGATCGGCCGGGGTGCGGGGCGGAGGCGTGTGCGCGGCGGCGGTGCGCAGCTCGTCCTGGTCGCGTTCGACGAGCCGGCGGACGAGCGCGGTGAGCAGGGCGGAACGGGTGCGGAAGTAGGCGGAGGTGGTCCCGGCGGGCAGGCCGGCGGCGGCGTCGACGGCCCGGTGGGTCAGACCGCGCATGCCGGCGTCGGCGAGGACGTCGAGGGCGGCGTCGGCGAGGAGGGTGCGGCGGGAGCCGGTGGAGGGTGGAGTCACCCCCTCTTTCTACACCTGTAGAAGGAAGGTCTACGCTTCTACAGATGTAGAAGCCGCGGGGTCCGAGGCCCGCGGGACGAGGGAAGGGGCACGGAATGGGACGGAACGCCGTCGTCGTCGGCGCCGGAATCGGCGGACTCGCCGCCGCCATCGGACTCCGGCGGACCGGCTGGGAAGTGACGGTCGTGGACCGCTCCCCGACCCTCGATGACGCCGGGGCCGGTATCTCGCTCGCCGCCAACGGCATCCGCGCCCTCGACGCGTTGGGGGTCGGCGCGGCCGTACGGGCCGCCGGGCGCGGCCAGTACACGGGAGGCACCCGCACGCCGAACGGCTCCTGGCTGGCACGGATGGACGGGGCCGCCCTGGAACGCGCCCTCGGCTCCCCCATCGTGGGCATCCCGCGCGCCGAGTTGCACCGGCTGCTGCGTTCGGCGCTCGCTCCGGGGACGGTACGGACGGGAGTGACGGCCACCGCGACCGAACCACTGCCGGACGGGCGGGTCCGGGTGACACTGACCGCGGGGGATGCGGGGGATCCGGGGACCACGGGAGCCGCGCGGGCGGAAGCGGCTCCGGTCGAGGCCGGTCCGGTGCGGGCAGATCCACTGGAGGCGGATCTGGTGGTCGCCGCCGACGGGATCGGGAGCCGGCTGCGGACCGCCCTGTTCCCCGGGCATCCCGGCCCGGCGTACAGCGGCTCGACCGTGCTGCGGGCCGTCACCGACCGCCCGCTGGACCTCCGTACCGACTTCGAGATCACCTGGGGACACGGGGCGGAGTTCGGGCACATCGCGTTCACCGACGGGCGCGCCGAGTGGCACGCCGTCCTCAACTCCCCCGCTAACCTCGGCCAGGGCGCCTGTCAGGCACTGGAGGACGCGGTCGTCCTCGCGGCCGAACTGGACGGTACGGCGGACGTGGACGCGGCACTCGCCCGCTACGACGCCGTACGCCGCCCGCGTGCCACCGCCGTCGCCGCGGCGGCCCGGCAGGCGGGCCGAATGGGTCAACGGCTCGCGCACCCCCTCGCCGTACCCCTGCGCAACACGCTCCTCCGACTCGCCCCGTCCGGCACGGCGGTCCGCATGATCCTGCGTCACACCTCCTGGACCCCGCCCCTCACCAGGTCTTTCGCGGCCGAACAGGCGTGACCGAAGCCCCCTGTCCGACTGCTACGTTGTCCGGATGTCTCTCAAGCACGCGGTCCTGGCGGCCCTCTTGGAGGGCGAGGCGTCCGGCTACGACCTGGCCAAGCTCTTCGACGTGTCCGTGGCCAACTTCTGGGCGGCCACGCCGCAGCAGCTCTACCGCGAGCTGGACCGGCTGTCCGAGGCCGGCCTCATCGCCGCCCGGGTGGTGCGGCAGGAACGGCGCCCCAACAAGCGGGTGTTCACCCTCACCGAGGCCGGTCACCGGGACCTCGTCGCGTACACGGCCGGCCCGCCGAAGCCGTCGGCGGTCCGCGACGAACTGATGGTGCAGGTGCAGGCGTGCGACGAGGGCGACGCGGCGGCCGTACGCGCGCATGTGCGGGAGCGGATGGAGACGGCCCGGGCCAAACTCGCCCGGTACCAGGCGATGCGGGAGCGAATGCTGGAGGGCCGGGACGAGGCCGCGTACCTGCGGGAGACCGAGCGGGTCGGGCCGTACCTGACACTGTTGCGCGGCATGGCCTTCGAGGAGGAGAACGTGCGCTGGGGCGAGCGGACCCTGGCGGTCCTCGCGGAGCGCGCGGACCGGCGACCGGTCGAGGCGGACCAGGCCGCCAGGTAGGGGCTCGTACCTCGGGCCGGAGACCGGGCCCAGGAGGACAAGCCGTGGGCGGTGTCCCGCTGGCTGGACGGCGAGGTGGCGACCGTCGAGGCACTGGCCCATTCGTCCGAGGCGCCGGCCAACTGGCCGGGTTTCTTACCGCCCTCCAACGGTTCACGCCCGAGGAGACGCCCTGGCGAACTCCTGCTCGCCGGCGAAGGACCCTACGCAGGGCAGGCCTACTGCGTCGCCCTCGTCTTCTTCCGCGAGTTCATCGACCAGCTCCGTGTTTTCGCTGATGAGAGTGCCGGACACTACGCGGCACGGAAGCGGTGACGCCGCACTCGGCAAGGTGACACCCGATCGAAGGAAGCCACCGCCGCGGAGCCCGGAACTGTCCGGACAGGCGAGGAAATCCCGTGTACCGAGAAGGGGGACGCTGCCGAGTGCCGTCTGCCGGGTAGGGCCGTCCGGCTCTGCCGCGCCGCCACGGGCCTCCGGTAACGTCCCGGCGCATGGACATCGGTGACCTCGTCGAGGACTTCACGCTTCCGGACGAGACCGGTCGCCCCCGCTCTCTCCGGGAACTGCTGGCCGAGGGGCCGGTGGTCCTCTTCTTCTATCCGGCGGCCCTCACCCCCGGCTGTACCGCCGAGGCGTGTCATTTCCGCGATCTCGACGCGGAGTTCCGGGCGGTCGGCGCCCGGCCGGTGGGCATCAGCGCGGACGAGGTGGCGCGGCAGCAGGAGTTCGCCGGCCGGTACGACTTCGGCTTCCCGCTCCTGTCCGATCCGTCCGGGGAGATCCGCGAGCGGTTCGGGGTGCGGCGCGGCTTCGCGCTCGCGCCGACGAAGCGTGTGACCTTCGTCATCGGCACGGACCGCCGGGTGCTCGGCGTCGTACGCAGCGAGCTGCGGATGAGCGCCCACGCGGACCGGGCGCTGGCCGTACTGCGGGCGGCCCGTGGCCTCTGACCAGGCACGAAGAGCTCTCCCGGGCGGCGCTCCGGGGCCCCGCCGCAGGACACCCCCCTAAATACGAATGCGAAATACGACTTTGATAGCGTCTGAGCGTGCGGTTGACGAAGTTCACCGACCTGGCGCTGCGTGCCGTGATGCGTCTGGCGGTCTCCGAGCAGGACAGCTACCCCACCACCCGAGAGGTGGCGGAGTCCATGGCCGTGCCCTACGCCCACATGGCGAAGGTCGTCACGCGACTCCAGCACCTGGGCGTCATCGAGGCGCGGCGGGGGCGGGGCGGTGGCCTGGCCCTCACCGAGCTGGGGCGGCAGTCGTCGATGGGCTGGCTGGCCCGGACCCTGGAGGGCGACGAGGAAGTCGTCGCCTGCGAGGGTGACCCGCCGTGCCCGCTGCGGACGGCCTGCCGGCTGCGCGGCGTACTGCGCCAGGCACAGGAGGCGTTCTACCGCACGCTCGATCCGCTGACCGTCGCGGACCTGGTCGGATCGCCGACCGGCCCGGTGCTCCTCACCTTGTCCACCGGACCCCGCGACCCCTGATCCGCCACCCCCTTAAGCTCGCGCGCCCCGCGCGCGGGTTCCCGCAGGTCTAAATACGTAGATCATCTACCAGAATTGGAGTCGCCATGCTTTCCGAGCAGGCAGCCCCGGTCATCCGCGCCACCCTCCCCGCCGTCGGCGGGGCGCTCGACGAGATCACCACGCGCTTCTACGCGGGGATGTTCGAGGCCCACCCCGAGCTGCTGCGGGACCTCTTCAACCGGGGCAACCAGGCTGCGGGCGACCAGGCCAAGGCCCTGGCGGGCTCCATAGCCGCCTTCGCCGTGGCGCTCCTGGAGAACCCGGACACCCGGCCGGACGTCATGCTGTCGCGCATCGCGCACAAGCACGCCTCCCTCGGCGTCACCGCCGACCAGTACAAGATCGTCCACGAGCACCTGTTCGCCGCCATCGTGGAGGTCCTCGGCGAGGCCGTGACGCCCGAGGTCGCCCAGGCCTGGGACGAGGTCTACTGGCTGATGGCCAACGCCCTCATCGCCATCGAGGCCCGGCTCTACCAGGAGCAGGGCGTCGAGGCCGGCCAGGTGTGGCACCAGATGGAGATCGCCGGCCGCCACGAGGAGACCGCCGACATCGTCTCCTTCACCCTGCGCCACCCCGACGGCCACCCGGTGTCCGCGTTCCGTCCCGGCCAGTACGTCAGCGTCCAGGTCGAGCTGCCGGACGGCGCCCATCAGATCCGCCAGTACAGCCTGTCCAACGCCCCCGGCCGCCCCGAGTGGCGGATCACCGTCAAGCGCGTCGAGGGCGACCCGGCCGGCGAGGTCTCGTCCTGGCTGCACGAGAACGGCAAGGTCGGCACCCCGGTCAACGTCTCGATCCCGTTCGGCGACCTGGTCCTGCCGGAGGGCGAAGGCCCGCTGCTGCTCGCCTCGGCCGGCATCGGCTCCACCCCGATGATCGCCATGCTCGACCACCTCGTCGAGACGGGTTCGACCCGCCCGGTGACCGTCGTCCACGCCGACCGCTCGCCGCTGTCGCACGCGCACGCCGAGGAGCTGCGCCGGCTCGTCGACGCTCTCCCCCAGGGCGCGCTGCAGCTCTGGTACGAGGCTCCGGGCGAGTCCGGCGCCCACGAGGGCCGGGCCGACGTCAGCACGCTCGACCTGCCCGAGGGCGTCCACGCCTACCTGTGCGGCCCACTGCCCTTCATGCGCGTCGTGCGCGGCGACCTGATCGGCCGCGGCGTCGCCGCCGCCGACGTCCACTACGAGGTGTTCGGCCCCGACCTGTGGCTGGGTGCCGCGGCCTGACGGTCGGCTCTGCCTGTGATCCGCAGCATCATGGCGTTATCCGTCCGGATATTGCATAGTGATGCTGCGGATTCACCTCATTATCAGCAGCGGGAGTGGGCAATGGGCACGGCGCACGAGGCGGTGCGGGGGACGGCGGGCACGGTCCGCGGACTCGCCCTCGACATCGGCAGCTCCCGCACCCGGGTGTGGGCACCCGGCGCGGGTGTGCTCGCGGACGTGCCGAGCGGCCCGGTCCTGCGCGGCCGGCTGACGGACGCCAGCCCGCACCAGCGACTGCTGCGGAAAATCGCCGACTCGGCTTTCGGCGGGGCGGCGGAGGACACCGTCGTCATGCTGTGCCATCCCGTGCTCGCCGATCCCGAGCAGCGGGAGGCGGCCCGCCGGATGGTGGCCGGACTGGGCCCGACCCGGGTCGTGTCGGTGGACAGCGCCCGGGCCGCCGCGGCCTACGCGGCTCCCACGAACGGCGGCCCGCTGCTGGTCGTCGACCTGGGCGCGGCGCTGACCGAGGTGACACTCCTGGTCGACGGCCTCGTCCAGGACGCCCGGCTCGCCGAGGTCGGCCTCGACGACCTGCCCGAGAGGGACGGCGGACCGACCGCCGCCGTGGTCGACACGGCCACGGACATGGTGATGGACCTGTGGCGCCGGGACGGCACCGGTGCCGTGCTCGGGGCGCTGCGCCGGGGTGTGCTGATCACCGGCGGCGGCGCGCTGCGCATGGACCTGACCGGCCGCCTCGCCCTGCGACTCGGGGTCCGGCTGCGTCTCGCCAACGACCCGGCGACCAGCACCGTTCGCGGCGCGGGCCTGCTGCTCTCCTCGACCCTGCGCCACCCGACCGCGCCCCGGCACCGCGTCGCGTACTGAGCGGATCCCGACTCCGGTTCGCGTACGGAGGCGACTCCGACACCACCCCGTGTACGGAGCGGACCCCGGCCACAGCGCCTCGACGGACTCGTACCGTCGTCTCCGGTCACCGTCACCGGCGCGCGACGGTGCGCGCCTCGATCCCGGCCGCGCGCAGGGCGTCCACGAGCCGCGCCACCTCGGGCAGCGTGCCGCCCGTGTACCGGCCCGCCCGGATGTCCCCGAGGGCCGTCCTGGCTTCGGCGAGGCCCAGGCTCAGCTCGGCCCGGAGCACCTTCATGACCGTCACCGCCCGCCCTTCGGCCTCCCCCGTCAGCTCGACACCCGCCGGACCGTGCACACCATGGTCGAGGAGGCGAGCGCGCAGGTCGTCCGGGGTGTCCCCGCGGCCGCACGCCAAGACCGGGCCACAGGCCGGGCAGTCCGTCTCCACGCTCCACTCCAGGTGCCCATACACCAGGCTCTGCCCTGCCGCGGCCTCCACCTCGGCCCCACAGCCCATACAGGCCATGGCGAACCGCACGTGATCCCCGACGATGTCCCGGTCCATGCGTCCTCCCCCCTCCCGCCGGTCAGAACGTGCGGCACCACGCGGGCGTGCCATTCTGCCCCGGTGATTCCGAGCGATCCGACGGCCGGCGTCGAACTCCGCCCTCCGCGCTACCGGTTTTCCCAGGTCCGGGGTGATGTGTACGACGACAACTGGCTGGTCGTCGGCGGGACGGTGCGGGCCTCTCGTTCACCGAGCCGGTCCTGGCCCTCGGCATCGCCGGGCGTGACGAGGGGGAGGCCGTGGTGCGGGTGCATCTGTCCCTGGAGGCGGCACCGCCTTGGCGGCCGGACCACGACGGGACGGACATCCATCGGTACGCCGTGGAGATACGGATGGCCACGGCCGCCCTGCATACCGCGGCCGACTGCTGGGACCGTGCTCTGGCCGCCTTCCCTGATCGCTGACCGGCGGCCCGGAACGTGTCCGCCCGCCACCCCTCTCCGGGTGGCGGGCGGACGCGCGGCCGGTACGGCCGCGGATCAGCAGCTCATGGTCCAGGTGTGGGAGTCGCCCCGGTCGTTGGCGACACTGTTCGAGCTGACCTCCTGGCCGGGGGCGAGGCAGATGGTCACGGAACCGCCCTGCCAGGCCGACGAGTAGACCTTGACGTGGTCCTTGACGCCGGCCCCGGAGATGCCGTGATTGGCCCAGGACGAGTCGTCGTCGGCGATCCAACTCTCCCACCAGCCGTCGTCGCCGCTCCAGTTGGCACGCTGTCCGCCGAATTTGGTCTTCTCCCAGACTCAGAAGTGACCGGACGGACAGTCGGCGGCGCCGGCCGGCGCGGCCAGGGTGAGTGCCCCGGCGAGGGCGAGAACGGCGGCGATCGTGAGGCCGAGGAACTTCTTCATGACGGATCCTTGCCTTTCTTCCCGGTAGGCGGCGCGGACAGTTCCGCGGCTCGCCTCAGTGCGTGGCTGCGCATCTCCTCGTAGGTGTCGACCTGGTCGCGGTGGAGGGTGCGGACGGTGGCCATCTCCGCGGGTTCGAGCCGGGCCCGTACGTCGGCCAGCCCGCTCTCGCGGCTGCACCGGTCGGCCACGGCCGGATCGGGCCGGCCCTCGCGCGGTCCGCCGGCGGTCGCGGCGCAGCGGGTCCAGCGGTCGAGCGCGGCACGGTGGGCGGGATCCTCCTTCATCCGGTCATGGGCCTCGGCCCGGAGGTTGTCGACGGTGACCTGGGCGCGGAACCAGCGGGTCTGGTCTCCGTAGAGGCGGGCGCGGGCCCGGGCGGTGCAGCCGTCGCTGTTGGCGGTGACGGTGAGGCCGGTGGCGAGGGTCAAGGAAAGTTCGCGGGGGTCCTTTCCGAACAGGGCGGTCTGCAGCCGGGGGTCCTCGGCGGGCGCGGGAGCCGGGGCGCGGGCCCGGGAGGCCGGGGGCAAGGAGAGGCCCTGCGCGTCCAGGCACTCGACGACGAGTCGGTGTTCGGCGGCCTTCAGGAGCTGGTCCTGCTGCTGCCGGGTGGTGTCCGCGGGCGCGGCGGGGGCGGATGGTGCCGAGGCTCCCGGCCGGGGCCCCGACCGGGTGCCGGCACAACCGACGAGGACGAGGGCGGCTGCGGCCGTGACGATCGCCCGGCGGGTGGCGTGTCGCATGGGATCCCCTGATGACGAGCGGGCCTGCTCGGCGATGCCTGGCGGGGCGGTGTTCCGCATGTCCCGCCGGTTCGTCGCGATCCATGCCCGGCGCCCGGCGGGCCATACGGAGGAGAGGGGCGACTCACTCGAAGGTGTCCAACGCGCCGGAGTGTGCGCCGTACGAGGGATGCCCGCGCGCCGACTGCCTCCGCGCCGACCACCTCGGCCGGGCACCACCTCAACCGGGGACCGCCTCGGCCGGGGACGACAAAGCCCCGGCGGGACGGGGGGTTCCTACCGGGGCCGATTGCCGTGACGGGGCTCGAAGAGCGGTCGCCTCTGGGGGGGAACCTGGGGACCGGGCCCCTTCGCCGTCACATACAGTCCAACGGCTCGGATCTCCCGCTTGTTCCGGAGTGCCCCCTGCGTCGCGTGTGAGTCACCTCACCCCTTTTGCCCGTTCACTCCCGCGCCTCGGGCTCACCACTCAGGCTCGCTACTCGGGCCGCTCCGGGCGGTAGACGGTGCCGGGCTCGGGCCGGGCCGGGGCCAGCAGCTGGGGGACGGTGACGAAGGTGTAGCCCTGCCGCTTGAGCTCGTCGATGATGCCGGGAACGGCCGGGACCGTGCCCTTGTAGATGTCGTGGAGCAGGATGATCCCGTCGCCGTGGGCCTGGTCGAGCACGCGCTGGCGGATGAGCGTGGAGTCCTCGGTGGAGTAGTCCTTGGCGGTGATGCTCCACAGCACCTGGGACAGGCCGAGCTCGCGGGACACATCGGAGACGGTGTCGTCGGTACGGCCCTGGGGCGGACGCATGAGGGTGGGCTTGCGGCCGGTGATCTTCGCGATGGCGTCCTGGGTACGGGAGAGCTCGTCGCGTACCTCATTGGCGTCGGTGTCGGTGAGGATGCGGTGGGTCCAGGTGTGGTTGGCGACCTCGTGGCCCTCGTCGGCGATGCGCCGCACGACGTCCGGGTAGCGGACGACGTGCTTCTTCCCGAGGAGGAAGAAGGTGGCGTGGACCTGTTTCTCCTTGAGGATGTCGAGCAGCCGGGGGGTGTCCTTGCCCGGGCCGGCGTCGAAGGTCAGGGCTATGCATTTGGCCTTGGTGCAGTCGACGGCTTCACCGGCCGGGGTTTCCCCCTTGCCGCCCTTTCCGCCTTTGGCATCCGCGGACGCGCCCTCGCCCGAGCCCGCCTGGTCGCGCGCCTCGGCGGGCGTGACCGTGCCGACGGAGCAGCCTCCGAGCGTGAGCACCAGCGACGCCGCGGCGAGCAGGGCGAGAGCCGGCCCCCGGCGACGGCCCGTCTTGGTTCCGAACATGTGCGACCCGCTTTCCCCGTGGACGAATTCGACGGCCGGGGCCCACGCGTGATCACGGCGCGGCCCTGCGGCATGCCCTGAACTCTACACACGGTGTATAGCTGGGCCTGCGGCGGGTTCGTCCTGGTGGGGAGGGTGCGCACACAACCGGCCCCCGGGGTGGAGCCCGTCCGCTCCGTCCGGGGGTCGGGGTGCGGGTGCCGTCAGGCGGGTGCCGTCAGCGGGGCGCGAGGAGGAGACGCGCCTCGGTCTCCTGGTCGCCCGAGACGGACTGGACGGACTGGACGGCGAAACTGCGGGCGAGTACCTTCTCGACCTCGTCGACGGCGTGGTAGCCGCCGCTGAGCACCGCTCCGACCATGCCGGTCAGCGGTGCGGGCGAGGACTGTTCGTGCCGGCCTCCGGCCGTGTCGAAGGTGGCCGTCCAGACGGTGGTGGCGGGCACGGTCTCCGCCTGCGTGCCCGGCGGCGCCAGGCCCTCGAGCTGGTAGGTGTGATCGAGGACGTCGAACACGGCGCGGGCGTCCTCCCGGCAGCACTCGCTCAGCTGCACGGTGACATCGGTGTCGATGTGCAAGTCGTACACGTCGATCATCTCCTCGGGTGCCGCTTCCAGGATGCCTCCCGGCGCGGCGTCCCGCGAGGTTCGTGCCACGGTGGAAGGACAGGAGACGGACGAAGGCAGCGTGGAGACGGGCGAGAGCGACGCGGAGACGGACGGGAGGCGGCATGGCGGCGGATGCGAACGAACCGGCGGGGGCCGCTGATCCCGGGCGGCCCCGGGAACCCGGGCAACCGTCCGACGCCGCCCAGCGCGGGGATCCGGAGGCCGGCCAGGTCCTTGGACGCCACGAGACACCCGAGGAACGGGCGGACCGCCGTTGGACCGAACTGATGCAGGAGATCAGGGTCGCCCAGACAGGCGTACAGATCCTCTTCGGATTCCTGCTGACGGTCGTCTTCACGCCCCGTTTCCCGTATCTGTCGCACACCGACCGGACCATCTATGTCGTCACGGTGTGCCTCGGCGCCGCCGCGACCGGAGCGCTCATCGGCCCCGTGTCGTTCCACCGGATGGTCGCCGGCCGCCGCCTCAAGCCCCGGGCGGTGACCTGGGCGTCCCGGCTGACCTTCGCCGGCCTCGTCCTGCTCCTCGCCACCCTGTGCGCCGCGCTTCTGCTGGTGCTGCGCGTCGCGACCGGCGCGCCGCTCGTACCCTGGCTGGTCGCCGGGCTCCTGGTCTGGTACCTGCTCTGCTGGTTCGTCCTCCCTCTCTGGGTCCGCCGCCGCCACACCGACGGCCCCCGCCGCACCGCCCCGTAAGAGACTCTCCTCACCGCACGGCGCGCGTCCGACCCGACGGCTGGGCGAGCAGGGGCGCCGAGGTCACGCCGAGGTCGCGGCGCATCATGGTTCTCATGTCCCGCAGCAGGTCCCAGATCTCCGCTTGGGCCCGGAGGGCCGCCTCCCTCGTCTCCCCGGGTTCCGGCTCGTCCCGCTCCAGGCGTCTGACGTGGCCGTACAGTCCGCTGAGGGCCTTGTTGACCTCGCTCGCGGAGGCGAGCACCTCGTCCGGAACGATCATCTGCGCGCGCGAGTACGCGTCGCGATGGGCTCGCTTCGCTTCCTCGAGCTCCGCCCGGTCGGCGTCCTCGGCGCCACGCTCCCGTAGTACGTGCAGAAACCGGTGGAGTGCCGTGGTGAACTGGCGTGCGTCCCGGTTGAGTTCTCCGTAGCAGTCGCGTCGGAGGAGCAGGCCCTCGCGGACTTCCTCATGTCCCCGCACCAGCTCGATCTCGCGGCGCTTCGCCCGCTCAGCCGCACGCTGAGCGAGGAACGACCCGCCCAGCGTTCCCGCCACACCTGCCACCGCGATGATCACAGAGCCGAGATCCACCGTATCCCCCCGAAGCCGTTCGCAGTCCACTGATCACAGCGGACTGTACGGCGTAGAGGGGGCGGCCACGGCGTGAAGGAACGATCACGAAGTACGGTCGTACCGCGGCCACATGCCGTCGGCGGGCGGGACCGGGAGTGGCCCGCCCCCCCGGTCGACGACCGCGCCCCCGTCGTCCATCTGACCTTCCGGGTAGCGGAAAACCGCTGATCACCGGCACGTAGGATCGCCTCAATCGATCTTGGGGTGGGGAATGAAGAACACGAATCCGGGGGCCAGGTACGAACGCGGAGGTGGCCGCCGAGCCGCCACGGCCCTGCTGCCGCTGCTGCTCACGGCACTCGCGGCCTGCCAGTCCGGCGGCCAGGCGGAGGCCGGCGGCGCCAAGGGGACCGGAAGCCCCGCACCCATCGCGACACCCGTCTTCGAGACGCGGCTCGACGGCCAGCTCTCCGCCGCCTCCAAGGCCACCGCGGCGGCCGGGTCCTCGGCGTTCACCGCGACGGTCAGCTACGGCTCCGCCCACGGCACCGCCGTGGACACCTCCACCGGCACACAGGACTACGCCGCCGACACCGCCCGTGCCGAGCGCGAGCTCACGATCCCGCGCCGCTTCCCCGACGACGCCGCGAGTGACCTCGGCGGCCGGGCGGGCGGATCCGCCGTGCGCGAGACGTACGAGGTCCAGGGCAATCGGGTCGACTACCTGACCCGGCAGGGCGATTGGCTGCGCTACTCCTCGCGGGCGTCCATGGACATCGTCGACGACTTCGAGGGAGCCCTCGTCCGGGCCGGCGACAGCGCCCCGTACGGCGGGACCCTCGCCGAGGTGGTCCGCACCGCCCACGCGACGAAGCAGCCGGCCAAGGGCGCCCACGGAGTCCGTACGTACGAGCTGTCCGTGCCACCGCGGACGGCCGCGCCCGCGCTCCCGCGCGCCTTCCAGCACGCCCTGCTGTACTTCGAGGGCAGCGAACAGATCACTCTGACCGTCGTCCTCGACAAACAGGGGCGGCTCCTGCGGGCCGGCGCCGACTACACGCCCGCGCTGGCGGCGCTGCACAAGGAAGGCCGGCTCAAGGGCGTCACCTCGCTCAAGGCGGAGTACGTCCTCACCGGCCACGGCACCACCAAGGTCCCCGCTCCGGCCGCCGGCGCCGCGGGCGGAAAACTCAGGGACGCGGAGCAGGCCCTCACCCGGCTCACCGAGGTGAAGCCCGGGGCCTGCGGCTCCGCCGACACCGGCCTCGGCGGCAGCCTCTCCCTGGTCCGTGTCGTCCCCTGCGGCAAGGGCGCCGATGTACGGGTCTTCGGCCAGGTCGAGGTGAAGGAGACCATCCAGGACAACCCGGACGGGGTCGCCGACCGCAAGGCCGGGGACCGCTGCCGTACGAAGTTCGACACCGCCCCCGCCGCCTGGGTGAACCGCGCCCGCCCGGCCGGAACCTTCTACACCGGGGGCGGGGCCTCCTCCAGCTCTTCCTACACCGGCCCGGATGTCGACATCGAGGGCGCCTACGCCTGCTACGTGGAACTGTCCGGACGCCGCTGAGGCACCGCCTCCCCTACCCGCCCCACCACCACCACCAGCGTCCCGTCGTCTCGGTACGCCGTGAATGGCGGGGCGGACCGGTTCTCCCACGAGGCGCAAACACCGCGGGCATCGAGCATCCGGCGCGGCAGCCCACGAAGGAACCCCGGAGCGGCGTTCGGGGCCGGACGCCGCCTCCCTTGGAACGCGGCGGGGTGGTTCACCGGCGTTTCGGCCAACATCCGCCTCGGCAGGGGCCTTTGTGCCGCACGGGTCCGTGTATCGCGCACACGAGACGACCCGCTGGGCCCAGGGCCCTCAACACGACTGAAATACGTGTGTTCGAACGCATAGGTGCCGTCGTTGAGTTCTGTGACACCGCTCGGGCATCTCTGGAGGCGCGTTGAGTTGCGACTCATCCACCACGTCCGACCATCGCTCACCGACGACCACCCGGCCCGCTCGGCCCGCCCATGCCGGCCGCCGCCACGCCTACCCCCGGCTCGACCCGGCCCGCACCGCCCTGGTGGTGATCGACATGGTGCCGTTCTCCGACGGGCCGTACGAGCGCGGGGTGATCCCGCGGATCGAGGCGCTGGCGGGCGCTCTGCGGCAGGCCGGCGGCCTGGTCGCCTGGGTACTTCCGGGTTCCGGCGGGCGGCGTGCGGTCCGCGAGGAGTTCTACGGCCCCGAGATCGCGGAGCTGTTCCGTACCTCCGGAGGCAGCGGCCCGCTCGCCCGACGTCTGTGGCCGCAGTTCACGGTGGACGAGGACCGCGACCTGCTCGTGGAGAAGACCGCGGTCAGCACGTTCTTCCCCGGGTGCTGCCCGCTGCCCGGCCTGCTGGCCGAGCGCCGCATCGACACGGTCGTGGTGTGCGGGGTCGTCACCGACGTGTGCGTGGCCGGGTCGGCGCGCGACGCCTTCACCCTGGGCTCGCGGGTGATCGTGGTGGCCGATGGCACGGCCGCCGGCAGCGACGAGGTCCACAACGCCGCCCTGCGGACCCTCTACCGCTCCTTCGGCGATGTACGGCCCACCACGGAGGTTCTCGAGCTGATCCGGGCGGGCAGGTGACCACGCACACGACTTGCGGCCCACACACCGGGACCGACGGCCGACCGGATCGCGCAGGCGCTCCGGACAACGGCCGGAATTCCCTGACCGCGCTCCGGAGCGGCGCCGGACCCCGCACGAGCCGGTGTCCACGCGGACCGTGGTCCTGCGCGGCACCGGCGAGGGCGTCTCGGCCCTCGGCGAGATCGGCAAGCTGACCGGCCCCACGCACCCCGCCGTACGACAGCCGCCCCCTCAGATGATCGGAGACCGACCGTGGACCTCAGCGAGATCACGAGGCAGGCCATGCGCGTCCATGGCCTTTACGACGAGCTCAATCAGGCCAGGCGTGGCCGCACGTGGGAGCGGCACGACTTCGTGCTCGGCTTCGTCGGTGACGTCGGCGACCTCGCCCAGCTCACCCAGGCCGCCGACGGCGTCCGGCCGGCACCGCCGGGACCCGGCCTCGGGCACGAGTTGGCGGACTGTCTGTGGTCCGTCGTCGTGATCGCCGAGCTCTACGGCATCGACCTCGAAGCCGCCTTCACCACGACCATGCGACAGCTGGAGGAGTCCCTCGCCGACGGCCTGGGGAAGGGAACGACGCGGTGAAACGAGTCGAGTTCGACGAACAGGCGTACGCGGAACGGTCCCGGACCGGCCCGTGCTTCATCTGTCGCATGCTGGCCGGGGATCCGGAGTTCCGGCACGAGATCGTCTACCGC
Source organism: Streptomyces laurentii (assembly GCF_040635425.1). Taxonomy (NCBI): domain Bacteria; kingdom Bacillati; phylum Actinomycetota; class Actinomycetes; order Kitasatosporales; family Streptomycetaceae; genus Streptomyces; species Streptomyces laurentii. Next base: position 126,231 of record NZ_JBEYHT010000005.1, read on the forward strand.
GACGAACACCATGTCGTGTTTCTGGACCGGTACCCGACCCTGCTCGGCAAGCTGCTGGTCGCTCCGGTCCGGCACCGCGAGGACGTGATCGGCGACTTCACCGAGGAGACGTCCGCCATGCTCTGGCAGGTCGTCCACCGTGCCGGGGCCGCGCTCAAGGAGACGGTGCCGACCGAGCGGATCTACGTGCTGAGCCTCGGTTCGAACAGCGGCAATTCCCACGTCCACATTCACGTGGCCGCGTTGCCGCCCGGCGTGCCGTACGACCGGCAGCAGACCGCCGCCCTGCTGTGGGAGAGCGCCGGGCTGCTCGAGGTACCGGCCGAGGAGGCCGCACGGATCGCCGGGCAGCTGCGGGCCGCACTCGCGCCAGGACCGAACCACCTTGACGTGGTGCGGCTCTCCGCTGACGCGGCTCAGGGCATGCCCGACCGGCGGGTACGGGAGTTCGCCGAGGCAGCGGTCGGGCGCGTCAGCGCCTGGACGGACGTCTCCTGGGCCCGCAAGGGCAGCCGCGTGTGGCGTGCCCGTGGCGCCGAGGGCGGCGAATGGTTCGTGAAGGTCCACCGGAACGAGCGCTCCCACGGCCGGGAGGTGACGGCCTACCGGACCTGGGTGCCCGCCCTGGGCGCGGCCGTGCCGCGGCTGGTGGCCGCCGACACGGGGCTGCGGGCGGTGGTGGTCACGGCGATGGGAGGCCGGTCTCTGCAGGGCGCCGTCCACCCGCCCCGGCAGCAGCGGCGGATCTTCCGGCGCATCGGACGGTTCGCGGCGAGCATCCACCGCAGCGCCCCACCCCGCCCGGGCGCCGGAACACCGCCGCTGGGGAAGCTGGAGCGGCACCTGGACGGAGCACGCGCCCATCTCGTACCCGGGGACGAGGAGTTCATCCGCGCCGTCGCCGGGACTGCCGCCACCCTGCCCGCCGTGGAAGAGGTGCCCACTCACGGGGACTTCCAACTGCGCAATCTGCGCTGGGACCCGGATGCCGGCGACCTGTTCCTGATCGATTTCGAACGGTCGGAGGAAGGCCCGGCGGTACGGGACCTCGTACGGCTTTCCGACGCCTGGCACGGCCGCCCCGACCTCCTCGCCGCCTTCATGGAGGGTTACGGCCGTGCCCTGACCACCGCGGAAGAGGCCACGCTGACGGTCCTGTCCGTCCTGGATGCCGTCTCCGGCATCTCCTACGGCGCCGCCCACGGCGACCCCGAGCTGGTGGAGCGCGGCCGCCGCGCCCTGGCCCGGCTCCGTTCCGCGCCATGCCTCTGACCACCCCCACCGCCCGCCACCACACCAGGAGCAGCACGTTGACGTACATCGCCCGTGACCAGTGGGAGAAGCACTTCAGCGACGGCAAGAACTTCCGGCCGGTCGGTGAGCGCGAGCGGGAACTGCTCGCGAAGCACGCTTCCGCACCCGAGGGCGGCGGCCGGGCGCTCGACGTGGGCTGCGGTACCGGGGAGCTGGCCGTCTGCCTCACCGGTCTCGGCTACCGCGTGGACGCCGTCGACTTCGCCGCCAGCGCGATCGCCCGGGCCCGGGAGGAGTACGCCGGCATCGAACGGGTTCGCTGGCTGCGTCTGGACATCGAGCACGACGACCCGGCCCCGCTGCACTACGACGGATACGACCTGATCACGCTCCGGCTGATGTACCCGTTCGTGAAGGACCGAGGTCGCGTCGTTCACGGGCTGGGTGGACGGCTGCGCGACGGCGGCGCCCTCGTCGTCATCACTCCGTTGGCGGAGAGCACGCCTGAGGAACGGCGCGGAATCGCCCTGGACGAGGACGAGATCGTCCTGCTCACGGCCGGCTGGCGGCATGTGGAGCGGCTGGACGCGGACGGTCTGGCCTTCCTGGTCCTGCGTGGCTTCCGCCCTGCGGGGACTCGGGCCGTCGAGAAGCGGCCGACCACCGGCCACGGCTTGATCGGTGTCCTCGCCGTCGTCACCGACGACGCCGGCCGGGTTCTGCTCGGCCGGTCCCGGCGCGGCATGCTGGAGCTGCCCGGCGGCAAGACCGCCGGCCCGGAGGACTTCGCCGTTGCGGCGGTACGCGAACTCGCCGAGGAGACGGGCCTGGTCGCCGAGCCGGCGGACGCGCACGTGCTGACGACGCTGGTCGACGACAGCCACGGCGTACCCCGGCTCACGGCCGTCGTCCGTATCACCGCCTGGACGGGGACCCTGGCCAACCCGGAACCGGAGCTGTTCTCCCGCTGGGAGTTCTTCGACCTGTCCGCTCTCACCTGTGCGGGGGATGTGTTCGTCCCGGCCGCCCAGGCGCTGGATGCCGTATGGCCCGGGGTCGTTCCCGGCCTGCCGCCCGTGACCACCTACCCCCACGCCGCCGAGCGGCCGACCGTGCCGGGTGAACCGGCCGAAGCCGTCCGGCTGCGGCAGGCGATGGCCCGAACGGTCGTCGACGGCGGCTGGGCCCCGTCCGAGCCGGTCCGCGACGCGCTGCGGACCGTGCCCCGCCACCGTTTCGCCCCGGAGGCGAGCCTGACGGCCGCGTACGACGGCGGCGACCGCGCCGTGATCACCCGGCGCGACGTGACCGGAGCGGCGATCAGCTCGGTGTCCGCGGCCTGGCTGCAGGCCGACATGATCGAAAGCCTTCACCTGAAGCCGGGCGCGATCGTGTTCGAGGCGGGCTCGGGCGGCTACAACGCCGAGCTGATCGCCCATGTCACCGGGCCCGACGGGCGTGTGGTGACCGTGGACATCGACCCGTGGGTCGTACGCCGTACCCGCGCCCTCACCAGAGAGGCCGGCAGCGGGCGCGTCGCCGCCGTCGAGTCCGACGCGGCCCTCGGCGCGCCCGCCCACCTCGTACCGCGCGGCGGCTTCGACGGCAGTGTGATCACCTACAACTGCCGGGACATCGCGCCTGCTTGGCGGGATCAGCTGGCCGAGGGCGGGAAGCTGGTCCTGCCGCTGGAGATCAACGGCTACACCCGGGCGATCGCCTTCGAGCGCCGCGGTCAGGTGCTGCACGCCCATCGGTTCACCTCCTGCGGCTTCGTCCGCGATCAGGGACAGCAGGCCCGCACCGTGCCGTTCGTCCCCCTTCTCGACGGCGGGCTGACGCTCCGATTCGAGCGCGGCACCACCGCCGGGACCGCGGATCTGGAGAAGGCGCTGCGCGGCACCCGGCACGAGGTCGCCACCGGCGTGACCATCGGCGTGGGCCCCCACGTCGGTTCGCTGCAGCTGTACGCGGCCACCACGCTGCCCGCGTTCTGCCGCCTGACCGCCCACCAGGACCCGGACGAAGGCGTGACCGGCATCGCGAAAGACCGCGATGCCCCGGCCATCGTCGACGACGCCTCGCTCGCCTGCCTGCTCCCGGTCCGGCCCCGGAACGACGAGCGCCCCGAGGACAAGGAGTGGGAGTGGATCGTCCACGCCTTCGGCGAGCGGGGTCCACGGCTCGCCGAGCAGCTGACGGCCACGGTCCGTTCCTGGGACCGCCACGTACGGGCCGACGACCACATCCGGCATGCCGATCCCGTCCTGACGGTCCACCCGGCCGGCACTCCCGACGAGCTGCTGCCCGCCGGAGACACCGTGGACCTGGTGCACTGCCGCTTGGTGTTCCAGTGGCCGGGCCGGGACCGGGACTTCCCCTCCCCCGCGCGGCGCGGCAAGGCAACCGCCGGAGCCCTGGGAGGGGCTTGATCCCCGACTGAACGGACGCGCGCATCCGCAGCGCCCTCCCCCGGCGCGAACTCGCGCGCGTTCGCCCCGGCCCGCAGTGGCACCCGCTCTTCCTCTGAACACGGACAAGGAGACCCATGCCAAGCCTCTCTGACCCCGCCGCCGCACCCGCCGCAGGCACCACGCCGGAAGCAGCCGTCGAGTCGCGGACCGGACGCTGCCAGTGCGGGGACATCGTGTACCGGGTCGAAGGCATCCCCGACGATCCGCACCTGTGTTCCTGCCGCCATGAGACGCGTATCTCCGGTGGCCCGGCCGTCTTGTGGGTCGGCTTCCGGAAGGACGGACTGGCATGGATCGGTCCCGGTGGCGAGCCGACGTGGTACTCGACCTGGCCGACCCTGCGCCGCGGCTTCTGCCCTCGCTGTGGAACGCATCTCGTCTCCGTCGCCGAAGACTCAAGCATGGTCATGGTCACCGGCTTCAGCCTCGACGACCTCAGCGACACCGATCCTGTCGGGCACTCCTACCGCGAGGAGGCCCCACTGTGGATGACCATCGCCCTCGCCCCTGATCCGGCCGCCCTTCGAGGGGCTGATGAAGGGACGACGCGGCGATGAGGCACGAATCCGCGACCGCCGCGGTCCTGGCCCCACGGCCGGCTACGCCGGACGACGCCGCCGAGATCAGCCGACTGCGCTCGGCCTTCGTCCTGACCGAGCCCCTGGACGAGAAGTGGCTCGGCGTCTGCCGCGATCAGCTCGCCGAGCGGCTCGGGCCCGGCGGCGACGCCCGCGCCTACGTCATCGACTCCCCGGCGGGCGGACTCGCCGCGTGCGCCCTGGGCCTGATCCACCCCGTCCTGCCGGCCCCGCGGTACCCCAAGGGGCTGGCCGCCCGTATCCACGCGGTGGCCACCGAACCCGCCCACCGGCGCCAGGGATACGCCCGGGCTGCCGTGTCCGCACTATTGGACCGCCTGAGGCAGGAAGGCGTCACCCTGTTCGAGCTGCACGCGACCGAGGAAGCCGCCTCACTGTATGAGCAGTTGGGGTTCGCGGGCAGTCCGGCGCTGATGCGGATGACTCGCCTTCCGGAACAGCCGGCAGCGCATGCTCCGGTGGACGACGCGGCCTGGCTGCCGCCCGAGGAGTACGCCGCGACGGTGCCGAAGTGCACCGCGTTCGCCTGCGTCTACTTCACCGACCAGGGCGACCGGCCGCTCCAACTCCGTTCCGTCTACTCCCCTTCCCACCCCTGGCAGCTCGTGGGCGGGGTGATGGACCCTGGCGAGCGCCCCTGGGAGACGGCTGTACGCGAATGCCGGGAGGAGACCGGACTCGTCCTCCCGATCCCGCCAAAGCTCCTGGCCACCGTCCACGGCCTGCCCGGCAGCGGCTGGCCCTACAGCACCATCGGCCTGATCTTCGACGGCGGACGGCTCACCGCAGACCAGATCCGCTCGATCACCCTGGCCCCACGGGAACACGACGAAGCCCGTGTCCTGCCCTTGGACGACTGGAAGGCCCTGATGCCACCCCGCGACTTCAGACGCCTGAACGCGATGACCCAGGCCCGCCGCACCGGCGAGGCCGCCTATGTCGGAGCCTGGGACTGGGAGAACGCGTGAGGACCGCGAGACGTGTCCCTCCGAGCTCGACGCGGCCTATCGCGCCGTGCCGGCTGTCAAAAGCCCCGTTCCCGACCCGGGGCAGGTCCTGAAGAACGGGCCCTCTGGAGGCAGAGGCCCGGCAGGCGGCCGGCAACCCCTACGCCCAACTGCCGGGCGGGGGCCCGAAAGTCGACGACATCCCGGCCACGGGCGATCGCGTTGTGGTCCATGAGACGCTGATGCGGATCAGTACGCGCATCACCGGTGGTCTCCCGAGGCACAGGGGAACAACTACTCGTGGTCCGACTCGGACGGGGGCCGCAGGGGTTCATCTCCGCCTATGGTCTCGTCCGGTCCGGCGCAGCGGAGCGTCCAGCCTTCCTCCGGGGCCGGGTCGACGCGCTCGGTCGACGTCACCACCGCGCCGGCCATCCGCAGCTCGGCGGTGATCACGTCGGTGAGGGAGTCGGTATGGGCGACATGTTCGGGTGCCGCGTCGTGCAGCCCGGGGGCGGTGGCCGCGACGACTGTCAGCTCCTTCTGCGAGCGTATCGCCATGACAGGCACACATGATCAGCGTCAGCGGTAGGGCGGGATCCGCCTTGGTGGCGGGGTACCGCCCGCCACCTCACGCCACTCTCGGCACCTTCCCCACCCTCGACACGGACAGCCGGCCGCCGGCAGCCCTGCGCCTGGGATCCTCGTCAAGTGCTCGCGAGCGTCCGCGCGACGACCTGTGCCCGGAAGGGCAGATCACCGCTCCGCCCCATCTAACTCGCGTAATTTCCCCCGCACTTCCCTCATCCGGGCCAGAATTGCGGACATGTCGAGTCGAACTGATCTGGAGCGGTCCATCAGCACGCTCTCCGACGACGAGGCCGTCCGCGCGCTGACCGCGCTGGCGGAGGATCGTGGGCTGCTTCCCGCCGCGCGCGACATGGCCTCGGAGGGCGGCGAGCTGAAGGTCGAGGTGGCCGCCGCGGAGCTGGAGCAGTACGCGGATTCCGATCAACTGCCCCTGTCTCAGGGTGAGTTGGCTCGTCGCGTCCTGGCCTACGCGGTGACCACGAGCGAGGACCTGGCGGAGACGGCCGGCGAGGCCGTCGCGTACGCGCGGTCGCCCATGGACCGGTTCGACCCCGTCACGCTCTCGGTCGCCGCGCTCGCCATCGCCTTCCTGCAGACCGAGGTGACCGCGAAGCGGGACACGGAAGGCAAGTGGAGCCTGGCCATCCGCAAACGGGCCATGCGGGACTCCTCCCTCGGGCGGGTCCTGACGGCCCTGTTGTCGCAGATCACCGGCGGCAAGTAGCCGCCCGATCGGGAGGGGAGCGGAGAGGAGGGGGTACGGGGTGATGGTCTCGGCGAGGGTGCCGTACACATGGCACTGCGAAACCTGTGGACGGGAGCGCGCGGCACCCGCCTGGCGGATCATCGACGCACGTGAGCGGGCCGACGTCTTGACGGCCCCCGCTCCGGGCGTCTCCTGGCTGGACTGCCCCGTCTGCGGCACGAGAACACACATCGAGGCGCCCCTGCTGGTCCTGCGCCCCGGCCGGGTGGCACCTCTGCTGCTCGCGGTGTCCGTCGCAGAGCTCCAGCACGGCGCGCCGCCGTCCGCGCCGCCCCTCCTGGAGCAGGCCGGCCGAGCCGGGGCCTTCGTGGGCCGCCTCTTCCTCGGGCAGGTGATCCCGCTGCCGCGCCGGCTGCTCCCGTACGTCCTGGCCCGCGACCTCGAACGGGATCTGACGGACCCCGAGGCAGCATGCCGGGAGTTGCGGCCCGAGGGAGAGCCGACGGTCGCGAACTACCGGGTCTTCCTCCGTGTCCTCGAAGGGGAACGTGAGGACACCCGGATCGCGGAGCTCCTGGCCGCGACGCTGGGCTGCCTGCCCGACGACCTCCCAGAGCTCGTCCGCGCCCACCCGGAACTGACGGACGGGACCCGCATACGCGAAGCGGGGCGCGCGGAACTCCGCGCGGCCGAGGGCACACCGCTCGAAGAGCCCCTGCGTATCCGCCAGCGGCTCCTGGACGAACTGTGCGACGGCCACACGCCCACGGCGGTCGCGATCCGCCACTGCGCCGAGGCGTGGGCCGCCCTGGGCGGCGGCCTGCGGTCACGGCTGCGCGTGATGTGCCTCAAGGTCCGGAACCACGAAGGGCCGGAGATCGTCCCCGTGGCCCGGGAGGCGCTGGCGCTCGCCGCCGACCTGGGCGAGGAGGACATGGAGACCGAGCTTGCCGCACGGCTCGGCAGACAGCTGGTGCTGGCCGTCCAGAGCGGGCGGGAGCCCGATCCGGCCGAGGCCGTCCAGGTCCTCGAACGGGCACTGCGCCGGCTCCCCGAAGGCACCCTGCAGTGGGTGGAGGTCGCGAACAACCTCGCCGTCGCACACGGCCTGCGCGATGACGGCGACCGGCTGGAGACCTGGGAGACCGTACGCGACCTGCTGGCGCGCGCGACCGCGCTGGACCACCGTGAGCATCCCGAGGTCTGGGCCCGGGTCCAGACCAACTACGGACTGCATCTGTCGGAACGACCGGGCCGGAGCCCCGACGACCTCACCCTCGGGATCGAGCACGTCCGGGCCGGACTGGAGAAACGCTCCCCTGAGTGGAACCGGGTCGATTGGGCCTACTCGATGCTCAACCTCGGCCTGCTGCTGTACCGCCGGGCCGAAGCGGAGGACCTGCGACAGGCGGAACGGTGCTACCGGGAGGCCCTGCGACACCTCGGCCCACGTGACGACGCGGCGCTGTGGTCCCGTATCCAGTGCAATCTGGCCGACATGCTGCTGTCCCGCGATCCCGTCGACACACACGACGCGCACGGCGCGCGCGAGGCGGCGACCGCCGCCCTGGACCTCGCCGCCGCGCACCCCGGCTTCCTCGACACCGGCCACATCACCTGGCTGCTGGCCCGGGCCAACGACCACCTGGAGGGCGCGGACAGCGCCGGGAGCGAGCGGCTGCGCCGCACCGCCTTGGCGGCGACACCACCCGCGGTGTCCCCCTCCCGGCACCTCGCCATCGCCCGGGAACTGCTCCACACCCACACCTCGGTGGGACGGTGGAACGAGGCGGCCGATGTCGCGTCGGACATGCTGACCGCCGTGAACGCGCTGTACGACGCCCAGGTCACCGGCGCCGGGCGCAGAAGCGTCCTCGCCCAGGTCACCCGGATCGCCCGACAGGCCGCCTATCTACTGGCCAGGGCGGGCCACCCGGAACGCGCGGTCGAAGCCATGGAACGCGGACTGGCCTGCGAACTCTCGGTCACGGCCGGCCGGGGCACGCAGGACCTCGACGCCCTGGAACGGACCGATCCCGCCACCGCCCTCCGCTACCGGCAGGCACTGGCCCGCTACCGCTCCACGGTCGGCGCGGCACCCCGGGCGGCGACCGGCGTCCCCGTCCTCGCGGCGCGCGAGGAGGCCGACGCCGAACGCGCCGTGCGCGCGGCCATCGAGGAGATCCGAGCGATCCCCGGCTTCGAACGCTTCCTGCGTGCTGACGAGTTGACGGACATCGTCCGGGCGGCGGGCGGCAGCCCACTGGCCTACCTGGTGAGCGCGCCCTGGGGCAGCTACGTCCTCACGCTGCCCCGTACAACGGGCACGCCGGCGGACACGGCGGCGGGCACGCAGGCGGACGTACGGATCGCCGCGCAGGCCGTCCCGGTGCCGGACGTGAGCAGCGAGTCCCTCGTCCACCTCCTGCTCGTGGATCCGGCCGACCCCGACCCCGCCCCGGGGCTGCTCCTGGCGCAGGAGGGCGGAGTACTCCGGCGCAGACGTCAGCTCCCGCGCGCCCTTGACCGGCTCGCCGCCCTCGCGCCGCTGCTGCGGCCGGTGGCGCGGCTGCTGGCAGACGACCCGGAGAACGCGGCCGTCGTCGTCCCGACGGGGCTTCTGGGCGTGGTGCCGCTGCACGCCGTGCCGCTCGGGGAGGACGTCTTACTCGACGACCTCGGCACCCTGACCGTCTCCCCGTCCGCCGCGGTGTACGCGGCGTGCCGCGCTGCGGCCGCCCGGCCGCCCCGGGCCGTGCCCCGGCTGGTGGCCGTGGCCGACCCCGACGGCTCGCTCCCCGGCAGCCAGGCCGAACTCGCCCAGATTCGCGGCCTGTTCGGGGACAGCAAGTGCGCGGTGGGCTCGGCGGCGACCGTGGACTGGGTGCTCGGCCACCTCGCCGAGGCCTCGTACCTGCACCTCGGCTGCCACGGCAGCGGCGGGTTCGACGGGGCGGGCGGCACCCTCGCCCTGGCCGACGGGCGCCTGGACATGGACACCCTGCTCCACCGGCGGCTGTCCGCCTGCCGGCTGGCCGTGGCCGGCGCGTGCCAGTCGGGCCACTACGCGATGGTGGAGGCGCCGGACGAGTTCCGCGGGCTCGCGGCCGGCTTCCTGCAGACCGGGGCGGCGTGCGTGGTGGCCGGCTTGTGGCAGGTGAACGACATGGTGACCGCGCTGCTCATGACGTACTTCTACGAGCTGGTCGTACCCGCGCCCGACCGAGAGGGGTTCTCCCCGGTGTCGGCCCTGCGGCAGGCACGCGGATGGCTGCGCGAACTCACCGGGGAGGAACTCGCGCGGTACACCGCCTCCCGGCCGCGTCTGGCGGCCCTGGCCGACCCGTACACCACCCGACTCGCGCCCGGCGAAAGGCCTTTCGCCGCACCGCTCCATTGGGCGGCGTTCACCGCGTGGGGTGTCTGAGCGCTTCGCGCCGGTGGCGTCTCCGTCAATTCCTCTGCGTCGGCCCCTGCTCTTCGAGCGAGTACAGGGCGATCGGCCCATAGGGGGACCGCGGGGTGTCCACCCGCATGATCGTGTACCGCCCGCCGACCAGGCCCGAGAGGATCACCGTGGCCGGATGGCGGACCATTCTCCCGTTGCCGCAGTTGGGCTCGCAGATGACCACCATCTCCTGTCCCCTGGCCTGGGCGGTGGGCTCCCCCCAGTCCGTCCAGACGAGTCCCGAGAGCCGGCCGTTCCCGTCTCCGCAGTGGAGGATGAACGACTCGGGTCTGGCCAGGTACGTCCCGGCACAGTCCGCGATCGCGGCGGGCCGGGTGCTCTGCCGCGGGGGTTCGCTCGCGGGCGGCCGCCTGGAGGGTTCCGTCACAGGGGAGCTCTCGACCGGCGGGGTCGGCGCGGGCGTGGTCCGCGGGGGTGCCTCGGTGGCCGGTTCGACCGTGGGTTCGGCGGGCGGGGCGTCGGTCGGCTGCGGGGCCACCGTGGCGGTGACTCCAGGGTGGGCGATGGTGCCGGTCCCGCCGTCGGGGCCGGACACGAAGAGGGCGACGCCGACGGCCGCCACCAGACCGAGGGCGATCCCCGCGCCGACCAGACGCCTGCGCCGGTCCGGTACGGGCAGGGGCACCGGCTGCGCCGGATTCATCGGCGGCATCGGCGTCGCCGGAGGGCCCGGAGGCGACGGCGGCTTGTCGACGACCACCGCGGCGGGCTCCGGAACGACCGCCCGCCGCCCCAACTCCTCCCGCAGCCGGTCGATTTCAGCCTGCTGCTCGGCGATCAGCTCATGCACCTCCAGCGGCCAGGGGCGCGCCGCGGGCGTCAGCCGGCCGATGTCTTCCAGGAGCTGGTCCGCGCTCGGCCGGTCGGCGGGGTCCTTGGCCAGGCAGCCGGCCGCGATCGGGCGGATCCTCGCCGGGAGCCTGCCGAGGTCGGGCTCGGTGTGGACGATGTTGAACAGGGTCTGCGGGAGGGCGGGGCCGACGAACGGGCCCTCCCCGGTGCACGCCATGAACAGCACCGCCCCGAGCGAGAAGATGTCGCTGGCCGCCTCCACCGGCTCGCCCCGGGCCTGTTCCGGGGACATGAACCCGGGTGAGCCGACCAGCAGGCTGGTGGTGGTCAGCGTGTTGCCGTCCTCGCTGTCGGCCGCCCTGGCGATACCGAAGTCGATCACCCGGGGCCCGTCGACGGCCAGCAGGACGTTGGACGGCTTCAGATCCCGATGCACCAGACCGGTCCGATGGATGGTGGCCAGCGCCGAGGCCAGTCCCCGGGCCATCCTCAGCACCGGCTCCTCGGGCAGTGCCCCGACGGCCGCCACGACCTGCTGAAGCGAGAGCCCGGGAACGAACACAGAAGTCAGCCATGGCTCGGGGGCGTCGGCGTCCGCGTCGATGATCGTGGGCGTGTACTGCCCGGAGACCTTTCGGGATGCCTCCACCTCCCTGCGGAACCGCGCCCGGAAGCCGTCGTCCTCGACGAACTGCGTCCGCACCTGCTTCAGCGCGACCAACTGCCCATCGGGCGCGCTGCTCAACAGAACCCGGCCCATGCCACCTTGGCCAAGCTCCGCGATCGTCCGATACCTTCCGACCGTCACCGGATCGGCATCCGCTAATGGTTTCACCCTGTCCCCCGTGTCCAAAGAACCGCCGGAACAAGTCTCGACGCCCCTCGACGCCTACGACAAGACACCGGACCCGATCGGGCTTCGGGAGCGCGCCGGATACGGTGTACGCATAGGCATCGCGCGCCTCGCCACACCACTCACGTCACACCACGCCACCTGTTCCGAGACCGCGTTCAGGCTGAGACCTGCGCCCAATCCCCAATCCCCCTTCCCGCAGTCGGCGCGGGTGATCAGTACCGGGGAGGAGCGGCTGGAGTCCGGGGCCTTGGGGTGCGGGGCCGGCGGGTGTGGGGGCGCTCATGGGCACCGCCTCCGTGTGCCGGTATGCCGGTACGTCGGTATCGTTCGACGCTACGGAGGCGCCCGCTTGGACGGCGGCCGCCCGCTGCACCAGGGCGGGGACGGCGTCCCGGCCCGGGTGGTCGACGGCGTGCGGCAGGTCCGACGCCTGATCGTGGTAATGGTCTTCCGCGTGCCCGGCGGCCGTCGCGGCCGGGGCGTCGTCCTGTCCGGCAGCGGACGGGGTGCGGGCGGCGCGGATCGCGTTGCGTACGTCGAGTCTGGCCACCAGGGCTCGGGCTCGACAAAGTCGGTGGTGCAGAAGCGCTGGTCGGCGGCCGGGGCCCGGCGGCCGGGCTGAGGAGCGGTGGACTGGTGGGAGTGGTTGGCCAGGGCGCGGTGGGCAATCCAGAGGACCAGGGTGAGGCCTGGCGGCACGTCGAAACGGAGCAGGGTCTTACCGACAGCCGCGGGGTCGGGGGGCGAGCGCCGGTCTCTGGCTGGCGAGCAGGCGGTCCAGCATGTCTGGTCCCAGGGCACCAGCTCGCAAGGCCCGAACCGCCTGGCCTTCGCAGCAAGCCCACGCAACTCGGGGAGTTCGGTGAGCGCGGAGCGGATCCTGGCCGGCCTCATGCCAGATCGCCACATCCGCACCCGGCCACACGTCGTCAAACGCGCCATCTCGAAGTACAACGCCAGAGGCGCCGTCGACAGGACCAACTACAAAGCCACGATCAGCATCGACATCCTGACCACCCGCGCCCTTGACACCGGACACCCCACGCTTAACTACATGGCGTTGGTACTCGTACGTTCGGCAGGGCTTCAGCGCCGCTGGAGGCAGTGGTACCGCACCGCGAGCGCAACGGCCGCGACGCTGATCAGAGTGGCAAGCACCGGGTTCAGGTCCTTCGACAGGCTCGGCGCGCGGTCGGGCCCGATCGCCCAGGCCGCGAGGCCGCTCGCGTAGAGCCCCGTGACGGCTGCGGCCCACCAGCGTTGGGCGCGCAGGCGGGCGTCGCGGAACACCGCGACGGTGAGCACGACGACGGGCGCGATGGCGACCATCGCGAACTGCCCGACGATCAGCACCGGGACGGCCCAGCGGAGACGATGACGGACCGCGCGCGGGCGGGCCCGACAGGCCGGGTGGTGAGGGTCGGCATGGTGGGGCCTGTGGCGGGACGGCGACTTCCGCAGACTCCGGGTGGGCCAGGCGGCCTCCCAACTGGGCGAGCACGTGAGCCTGGTGGTCGTCCCCCTCTTCGCCGCCCTGACGCTCGACGCCACTGCCGGTCAGCCAGCGCCGGCTCCGGCACCAGCCGCTTGACCATCTCCGGTACAACCAACGGCCCACCGAGCCACCCAATGGAGATGACGTCCTGTCCGGGCTCGTCGGTGGCCGGGCACGGCGGCGCACTGCTGAGCGGAGAAACTCAATGGTTCCGGTCTGAAGGCGCTCATAACATCCGTCCATGACCGAGGACATCAGGATGACGGACAGCGAACACGACGCAGAAGCCGAGAGGGAGGTCTCTTGGCGGGCCAAGTCCGTCGGCCTCGCCGCGCTTGACATAGATGACGCCGAGCTCATGCACAGCTGGCGGTCCGATCCCACGGTTGCCCACCACATGGGCCTCTGGCCACGCTCGCTCACCGCTGTGCGCGAGCGCATCGAGCGCGACATCGAGGACGATGACCGCGACGATTTCCTCATTCTCCTTCCCGACGGCACACCCGTCGGTCATGTTGCGCTGACCTGCCAGAACATCGTGAACGGCACAGCCGAGGTCGAGCTGATGCTCGCTGCTCCGCATCGCGGGCACCGCCACGGCACCGCCGCCCTCGACGCTGTGGTGGACCTGGCCTTCGGCGAACTCCCCATGTATCGGCTCACGGCAGAAACCCACACGGACAACTTCCCGGCGCTCGCCGCCCTCGCCACGTCCGGCTTCACCCAGGAAGGGATCAGTCGTGCCGCCTGTCTCCACCGCGGCCGCCGTCTCGACCTCGCCGTGTTCTCACTGCTCCGCCCCGAATGGGAAAAGCTGAACCGTCCCCGCGCCTGGGACGCCTGACCCGGTAGGGCACGAGCCGGAACGGGTTCATGCCCCCGCAGACAGTCGGTTTCGGTAGGCCGTGCCGGGTTGTTGCCGACCAAGCAATGTGGCGGGGCGACCGACGGTCCGTCGCTCAGGTCGTCGCCAGGACGGTGTCCAGGGTGTCGGCCTCGTCGGCTGGCTTGTCCGGGCGGTGGCGGAGGACGCGGGCGAAGCGCAGGGTCACGCCGGCCGGGTAGCGCGGGGAGCGCTGGAGACCGTCGTAGGCGATCTCGACGACGAGTTCCGGGCGGACGTGGACGGTGAAGCCGTCGTCCGTCACGGCCAGCTCGCCGAGGCGTTCGGTCTGCCAGCGCAGCATCGCGTCGGTCAGCCCCTTGAAGGTCTTGCCCACCATCACGAACGTCCCGTCGGCCATCCGGGCGCCCAGATGCAGGTTGGACAGCAGTCCCGTGCGCCGCCCATGGCCCCATTCGGCGGCGAGGATCACGAGGTCGAGCGTGTGGACGGGTTTCACCTTGAGCCAGGTGCGGCCTCTTCGGCCGGCGACGTACGGCGCGTCGAGCGCTTTGACCAGAACGCCCTCGTGGCCGCGGGCGAGGGCGTCGCGGTAGAAGGCCTCGGCCGTCTCGACCATCGTCGGATCCGCCGGATCGGCGACGACAGTTCGGCGTACCCGTAGTGGCTCAGGCAGCAGCCGCGCGAGTACGGCATGCCTCTCGTGACCGGGCCAGTCCACCAACGACCGCCCATCCGAGGCGAGCACGTCGAAGAAAACGGGCGACAGGGGGCGGGCGGCCCGTGCCGTGGCCACGTCGACGCGCGAACCGACCCGGGAGGCGATGTCCTGGAAGGGCATGGGGCGGCCCATCGCCGGGTCGACGGCGATGGCCTCGCCGTCGAGGACGAAGGTGTCGCCGGTGGTCTCCCGGGCCAGGGCGACGATCTCGGGCAGCCGGTCGGTGATGTCGTCGAGGGACCGGGTGTAGACCCGGACCTCGTCGCCCCTCCGGTGGACCTGGATCCGGATCCCGTCCAGTTTCTCCTCGACGGCACACGGCCCGAGGGCCGCGACCGCGTCGAGGACGCTGGTCGCCGTGTGGGCGAGCATCGGCTGTATGGGGCTGCCGACCCGAAGAGTGAACCGTTCGAGGGCATCCGCTCCTTCCATGAGTACGGCGTGGGCGACGCGGGGCAGCGAGCCTTCGAGCATCACCGCGCGGCGCAGTTCCTCGGGGCCCACCGCGGCGGCCCGGGCGACACCTTCGAGAGCGACGGCGTCGAGGGCCCCTTGGCGGAGCTCGCCGGAGAGCAAACGCAGCAGGAACTCCTGTTCCGGCAGGGTCGAGGCGGCGAACAGGTCGCCCACCAGTCCGCGTCGGCGAGCCCGCACACCCTGCCCGGAGATCCCGGCCAGCTCGGTCATGGCCTCGTCCACGCGCGCCAGAGTGAGCCGCGGGGCCTCGGCGGGCGGAACGGTAGGGGGCAGGACCTCTTGCAGGACACTCCAGCCGATGCCGATCCGCCCCTGCGGGAGCCGCCCGGAGAGGTAGGCGATGGCCAGCGCGCTCTCCGCGGGCTCGGCTTCCGCGAACAGCTCGGCGAGCAACGCGGTTTTCCGCGATCGCGCGGACGTGGCGGCGACCTGGCCCGACACCTCCGCGACCCGGGCGAGCAGCATGTGCCCATGGTGCCCGCGCCTCGCCGCCCCCGCACCCCGGCCGGTGCACCTCAGGCTTCGGACGCTCTCGTCTTCTTCCGGCCGCGCAGCCGCTCGAGCAGGCTTCGCCCGACACCTCGGCCGGCCGGAGCACGCCCACCTGGTGGACGTCCGGGCGCGGCCGGTACACGCCCGGACCTCACCGCCTGCCGTACGGTCGGCGTCGCCGCCACACCCGGACCAGCGCTCGTGCGTGCCGCGAGGACGGGCTTGTCCGGATCGGGCCAGGCCGCGACGGGCCAGGCGGGGAGAGGCGGGAGTGGTGGCGCGGTCGTGGCGGCGGGCGGCGGGTCGCCCGGGCACGGGGCCTGGCGGTCGGCGCGGGCCTGGTCCAAGGCGAGGACGAGGCTCAGCCGGTGCCAGAGAATCTCCTCCGGGTCGTCCGCGAGCAGCAGCCGGTCGGCGATCTCCCTGGCCGTGGGCGATGTCGGCCGCCAGCCGGGCGGCCTGGGGCGGAAGCGGTCCAGGTAGGCCCGCTCGAAGGGGTCGTCGACCATGTCCGCCAGATGGGTCGGGTCGAGCAGTGAGGCGATGGCGGCCACGCGCGCCCAGGGGTCGGTGGTCGTCCTGAGGAGCAGGTCGAGCCGGCGGGACCGCCAGTTGCGGGGGCGCCAGTCGATGTTCCGGTCTTCCTGTTCACGGACGACCGCCGGCAGCCGGCCGATCAGGAGTCCGGCGTTGTCACGGGCGAACTCCCGCAGTTCGGCCGCCGGATAGAGCCAGACGACGGCGCGATACCGGTTGACGTAGAACCGTACGGGGCTGAAGTGTCCGGTGCGGGCCAGCCGGGCGAAGCGGTTCGGGGTGGTCGAGAGGAGCTCGGCTCCCTCGGTCACGCCCACGGACCGGACGCGTTCGCGCAGCCCGTCCGGGAAATCCCCAGCCGCACGGAGCCGTTCGATCTCGGTGCGCGGAACGCGGCGCCGGGCGACATCGGCGGGCCCTTCCGCGGCCGCCGGCCCGGTGACCGGCACCGTACGGACGATCCCGGTCAGGGCCGCGAACTCGAACTCGTCGCGCCGCAGCTCAAGTTGCAGCGCGGCACGCCCCGGCGTCACCGTCACCCTGAGCCCCGCGGCCGCACCACTGGCGGGCCGAACCCCGACCGGCGGGGATTCGGCTGCCTGATCCGCGGCCGGCGGGGCGGCGTCGGACGCACGTCCTGCGGCCGCGGCCCCCGCCGCCCAGTCGTCCGCGGCCCCATCTCCGACACAGGCGCTTCGCGCGCCGGGCCGCAGCACGCGCCCTGTCGTCTCTTTCCTGTTCATGCGCACAGTCCTCCCCCGTACAGCGTTCAGATCGAACACTCTCGGTGATGACCGTAACGCACGGTGACGACATCGCGCAGGCCCTGTGGATAACTCTCAGATGCCGCCGATCCCGTCCTTTCCGTCAAGCTGGCGGGCGGACACCCCGAGGTGCTCGCCCACCCGGTTGACCAGCAGCGTCATCTCGTAGGCGACCAGGCCGACATCGGCCTCCGCGTCGCTCAGCACGCACAGACAGCTGCCCTCCCCCGCCGCCGTCACGAAGAGCAGGGCCTCGTCGAATTCGACCATCGTCTGCCGGGCCCGGCCCGCCCTGAAGTGGCGGCCGGAGCCCCGGGCCAGGCTGTGCAGTCCGGAGGACACCGCGGCCAGATGCTCGGCGTCCTCCCGTTCCAGTCCCTCGCTGGCGCCCGTCACCAGCCCGTCGTTCGACAACACCAGAGCGTGGCGTATCGCCGCGACGCGCCGGGTCAGGTCGTCGAGCAGCCAGTCGAGCCCTCGGTCAAGAGCCATATGTGGTCCTCCCCCAGTGGCCTCGCGTGCCCCGTCCGCGGCCCCGCGTGACCTCATGTTGCTTGTGTACCGCAAGCCTTACCCACTGTCGTGGGCAGGGCAAGCTTCTGTCGTGGCCCGACGTGTCGGCCGTCATCCCACCGAGTCCATCAGTCGCGCGGCGTGCATCCGCCCCGCGTGTTCGACGAGTTGGACGAGGACGTCCTTCCCGGAGTCCCGGACCCGCGCGTCGCAGAGCACCACCGGAGTGCCCCGGTCCAGGTCCAGGGCCCGGGAGACGTCTCCCACGCCGTAACGCCGGGCGCCGGTGAAGCAGTTGACGGCCACCACGAAGGGGATGCCCCGGTGCTCGAAGTAGTCGACCGCCGGGAAGCTGTCCTCCAGACGCCGGGTGTCGGCGAGGACGACGGCCCCGAGCGCGCCCTGCGACAGGTCGTCCCACAGGAACCAGAACCGGTCCTGTCCGGGCGTCCCGAAGAGGTAGAGGGAGAGTCCGGAGCGGATGGTGATGCGGCCGAAGTCCATGGCGACGGTCGTGGTGGTCTTCTGGCCGACGCCTCCGATGTCGTCGACCGACTCCCCGGCCCGGCTGAGCCGTTCCTCGGTCCGCAGCGGCCGGATCTCGCTGACGGCGCCGACCAGGGTCGTCTTGCCGACCCCGAAGCCGCCGGCGACGAGGATTTTCAAGGCGAGGTCCGTGGTGTCGTCCACCTCGCCCGCCGGATGGTTCTCAGAGCGCTCGTAGGCCATCGATGACTTCTCTCAGGATCCGTTCGTCGGGGAGCTGCGCGGGCGGGACGGGTCTGCTGACCTTCACGAGGCCCGCTTCGAGGAGGTCGCCGAGCAGTACCCGGACGACGCCGACGGGCAGGTCGGCGTCGGCGGACAGTTCGGCGACCGATTGGGTCTCGGCCCGGCAGAGGTGGAGCAGGGCCCGGTGTTCGGGGCCGAGCAGGGCCTCGTCGGCCCGGTCCGGCGGGTGGTCGTCGACGACCACGAGCGCGATCAGGTCGAACCTGACGTTGCTGGGGCCCGGCTTGGTGCGGCCGCCGGTCATGGCGTACGGCCGGACGAGCGGCCCGGCCTCGGCGTCGTACCACTGACTGCCCGGCGCGGCCTGGGCCGTACCGGTGCTGTCCTCGTTCATAGGGGGTCTTTCTTCGGTCAGCCGGCGGCCGGTGGGGGCACGGTGAGCCGCGGCGGGGTGTGCAGGTGTTCGCCGACCCGTTTCACCAGCCGGGCCATCTCGTAGGCGATGAGGCCGATGTCGGCGTCGGCTCCGCTGAGCACGGCCAGGCAGGAGCCGTCGCCGGCGGCGGCGACGAAGAGGAAGCCGTCGTCCATCTCGACCATGGTCTGGCGCACTCCGCCGGTGTGGAACTGCCGTCCCGCGCCCTTGGCGAGGCTGTGGAATCCGGAGGCGATGGCGGCGAGATGCTCGGCGTCCTCGCGGCTGAGCGCGCTGGACGCGCCGACGGCGAGTCCGTCGTTGGAGAGCACGACGGTGTGGCGGACCTCGCGGACGCGGGTGACGAGGTCGTCCAGGAGCCAGTCGAGCTCTCCGGAGCGGTGGCGGGACGTCCTCTCGTGGTCGATCATGCGTCCTCTCCTTCCCTTCGGGGTTCGCCGGGTGTACGGGGCGGGTGCGGGCCGAAGTCCGCTGCCGGGCTTCCGGGCGCCGGTCCGCCGCCGCGCCGCCAGCCGTCGTGGTATGCGGACATCCGGGCCCGGAGCTGTTCGGGGGTGCGGTCCGCGGGACCGGTGGACGTGCCGCCGGAGGGTGCGGTGGCCGGGTCCGCGGCCGGGGCGGGCGCGGGAGGGGCCGTACGCAACTGGGGCACGAGGCTGGCCTGGCGGACCCGGCGCGGCAGGTCCCCGTCGTCGCCCTCGCGCGCGTCCGCGTGTCCGCCCGTGGGTCCGCCGCTGCCGGCGTCGATGCCGGTGTCCGCGGCGGCCAGGGCGGGCGGGGCGGGCGACAGGCCTCGGGGGCGCCGGTGCAGGGTGGTCACGGCGGCCGGCAGCGGTTCGGGGGCGGCGGGTGCCGTCGGCACCCCGAACCGGGGCGGCTGCGGGGCCGTACGGCCGTCGGCTCCGGCTGAGGCGACGGCGGACGGCACCGGGGCATATGCCGGGACACCGGACGCCACTTCCGGTTCGGATACGGGGGCATACCCCGCCGGGAGGGTGTCCTGCAGCAGTTCGGTCGGGAGCAGGACGACAGCGGTGGTGCCACCGTACGGCGAGGGGCGCAGATGCACCTTGATGGCGTGCCGCGAGGAGAGCCGGCTGACGACGAACAGGCCGAGCCGGTCGCTGTCGAAGAGGTCCAGCGCCTCGGACCGGGCGATGCGCGCGTTGGCCTCGTCCAGGTTCCCCTTGCCCATGCCGAGTCCGCGGTCCTCGATCTCCAGGGCGTAGCCGTTGCCGACGGGTTCGCCGCTGATCCGGACCTTGGTGTGGGGCGGGGAGAACTGGGCGGCGTTCTCGACGAGTTCGGCGAGGAGGTGGGTGAGGTCGGCGACCGCGGTGCCGGAGACGGCGGTCTCGGGGAGCCGGCGTACCTCCACGCGCGCGTAGTCCTCGATCTCGGAAACGGCGGCGCGGACGACGTTGGTGAGAGGGACGGGCATCCGCCAGGCGCGGCCGGGCGCGGCGCCCGAGAGGATGATCAGGCTCTCGGCATGGCGGCGCATGCGGGTGGTGAGGTGGTCGAGCCGGAACAGGTCGCCGAGTTCGCCGGGGTCGTCGGCGCGGCGTTCCATGCTGTCGAGCAAGGTGAGCTGGCGGTGCACCAGGACCTGGCTGCGGCGGGCGAGGTTGACGAAGACGCCGGAGATGCCACTGGCGAGTTCGGCGCGTTCGACGGCGGCGGACAGCGCCGCCCGGTGGACGGTGGTGAGGGCTTCGCCGACCTGGCCGATCTCGTCCTGTGGGGCGGGTCCGGGCGGTGCCTCGGCCTGTACGTCGAGATCCTCGCCGGCGCGCAGGCGGCGCATGGCGGCAGGAAGCTTGCGGCGGGCGATCGCGAGGGCGGTGTTGCGGAGGCTGACGAGTTCGACGACGAGGCCGCGGCCGATGCGTACGGAGATGGCGAGGGAGGCGACGACGGCGAGCAGGCCGAGCAGGACGGCCGCGCCGCCGGGGGTGAACACGCCGCCGAGGGGATCGTGACGGTCCGCGGCGGCCGTGTGGGCGTCCCGCTCGACGCTCCTGAGGCCGTCGCGCACGAAGGCGTGGGCGGTGTCCCAGTCGGCGGCGGTGACGGCCCGGGCGGCGGGCCTGCCGGGGGCGGCGCCGAGGGTGCGGTCCTCGGCTTCGACGAGCCCGCGGTAGAGAGGCTGGGTGGTGAGCCGGTGCCACGCGGCACGTTGCGGGGCGGGCAGGTCGGCGGTGGCGGATTCGGTGAGGGTACGACGGGTCTGGACGGCGCCTTCCAGCTCCCGCCCGCGTCGGCCGTCGAGACGGCCGTCGAGACGGCCGGTGAGCCGGGCGGAGCCGAGCAGGGCGTCCTCGCGGGCCAGCATCTCGCCCGCGCGGCCGAGTTCGAGCAGCACGCGCGCGTCGGGGCCGGCCTGAATGTCCTCGATACCGGCGAGGGCGCCGCCGACGGCGAAGCCGGCCGTGATGGCGCCGGTGTACGTGTCGTAGACCCGGGCCCCGTCGGCGCGGCCGCCGGCGGCGGCGGTACGGGTCCGGGCGAGGCTCTCGGCCTGGTCGACGAAGTCGGCGACGCGGGCGGAGACGTCGGCGGGCAGCCCGCCCTCGTCGCCGACGGTGTGCCGGTTGTCGAGGCGGAGGCGGGCGACGGCGGCGTCGGTCGCCCGGGCGCGGTCCTTCAGGTCGGCGGCGCGTCCGCCGCTGGGGGCGGCGACCTGGCGTACGGCGGCGCGGCGTTCGTCCTGGAGGGCGGTGACGGCGTGGACCACGGGCTGCCGGATGTCGGCGTCGACGGACTGAAGCAGCCGGAGACGGGCGATGTCCTGGGCGGTGGTGACGGTGGCGAAACCCCACAGGGCGAGGAGCGAGACGACCGGGACCATGAGGATCGAGACGATCTTGGCGCGGACGGTACGCGGTCCCGCGCCCCACAGGCGGTGGAGGTGACGGGGCTCGGGCCGGGCCGCCGGCTCGGGGGCGGGGACGGGAGCGGAATCGGGAGTGGAGTCGGGGGCGGAGGCCGGTCCGGGGGCGCGGGTGGGGGCGGAGTCGGGGGTCCGTTCGTGCGGGGCCGGTTCGTCGGCGGGTGGTCCCGCGTGTGCGCGGCGCCCTCGGACGGGTTGCGGCGGAGGCGTGGGGGCCTCGCCGTCCGGGGTTCTGCGGGAAGTTCGCATGGATGTTGGTTCCTTCGGTCACGGACCCGGTGGGGGCGGCGGGTCCGCCGGTGCGGGGCGTCGGCGGGGTGCCGGGGGCGGGGAGCGTGTGGGGGCGAATGCGGGCTGCGGGTTCGGATGCTGTTCCCGGGGCGGGCTCAGACCGGTGCGTCGTGGGTGCCGGCCGGATCGTGCACCGGACCGGCCGGCCGGCCGGGGGCGGCGTAGGACTGGGCCGATGCGGGGGCGGGCCCGGGGCGGAAACCGGGGGGTGCGACGTCGACGGCGCGCTCGTCGGGTTCGGTCAACCGCCCGGCGGAGGCGTAGGCGGCGCGTTCCCCCGCCGTGGGGGACAGGGCGACGAAGGCGGAGGTGATGAAGAGATAGGAGCCAAGGCCGACCGCGAGCGGGAAGATGAACTGCATGGCGCTGGCCCCGGTCAGCGGGGTGGTGGACGGAGTGACCTCGATGCCGACGGCGAACATGCCGGTGTAGTGCATGCTGCTGACGGCCGCGCCCATGACGGCGGAGGCGACGGCCACGGCGGCGGGCCGGTGGATGTTGAGGGCCGCCCACAGGGCGGCGGTGGCCGCCGCGACCGCGCAGACGACGGAGAGGGCGACGAGGGCGGGATCGTAGGACACCTGCCCGTGCAGCCGGAGCGCGGCCATGCCCATGTAGTGCATGCTCGCCACGCCGATGCCGGTGGTCAGGCCGCCGATCAGTAGCGATCGGCTCCGGTCCCTTCCGTACCCGACGGCGAAGACGCCGATGCCCACGACCGCCATGGCGACGACGAGGCTGAGGAGGGTGAGGGGTACGTCGTAGCGGATGTCGGTGCCGGTGACGCCGAAGCCGAGCATGCCGACGAAGTGCATCGTCCAGATGCCGGTGCCGTTGGCGGAGGCGGCGGTGAGCAGCCAGTTGCGGCGCGAGCGGCCGGTCGCTTCCAGTGCCCGCACGGTGCAGCGCAGCGCGAGGGCGGCGCCGATACAGGCCATCGCGTACGACAGCACGGGTGTCAGCCAGCCGTAGGTGGCGTGGTCCAGGTGTCCCATGACTCGGGGACGCTAGTGCGCGGTCGGGGGCGCATCAGGGGCGCATTTCGAAACCGGTTGGAATATGACAGAGAGATGTTCGCGAACGATCAAGACGGTGTCGAACATGCGCGCAGATCGTTCACCCGTGCAGGGGAAGCGAGCCCACGGCGCCCTCCGGAATCACTCGGGTGAGGGAGGCGCAAATGCCGGATCATGGGGCGCATGAGCGATGACCCCACACATATACGGGAGTTCTTCGGCGCCCGCGCCGCCCACTGGGAAGACCGGTTTCCCGACGACGGACCCGCCTATGCCGCCGCCGTCGCCGGCCTCGGGCTGCGCCCCGGGGACGCGGTCCTCGACGCGGGCTGCGGCACCGGACGGGCGCTGCCCCCGCTGCGGGCCGCGGTCGGGACCGCGGGCACGGTGATCGGGGCGGACCTGACACCCGAGATGCTCGCCGAGGCCGCCCGGCGGAACCGGGACCGGGACGGGACTCTGCTGCTCGCCGACGTGGCACGGCTTCCGCTGCGCGACGGCGCGCTGGACGCCGTGTTCGGCGCCGGGCTGATCTCGCACCTCGCCGACCCGGCCCGGGAACTCGGCGAACTCGCCCGGGTGGTACGGCCCGGCGGACTCCTCGCCCTCTTCCACCCGATCGGCCGGGCCGCCCTCGCCGCCCGCCACGGGCGGCGGATCACCGACGACGACCTGAGGGCCGAACCGAACCTCCGCCCGATGCTGGCCCGTTCGGGCTGGCGGATGCGTTCGTACGTGGACGAGGACGAGCGCTACCTGGTGCTCGCCGCACGCGGTACGGAGTGACCGCACGGCCGCCGACCGGCGGCCGCGTACGGACCCGGCCCGCACCGGCCGCGTCGCCCCGGAGCCCGCCTCCGGAGGCCGGGTGGGTGTCCGGGGCGGCCCGTCGGGAGGTTCCGGGGAGATCCCGCGACACCTCTCGACGGGCGGGTTACCCACTGGTTAAGGTGCGCCGACGACCAGAGGGGGAGGCCGACATGGGTGAACCGGAATCCGTCACGAACGGCGTCACCGCCGGATCCGGCGCAGCCGCCGACAACGCCGCCGACGACGCCGACGACGCCGACTCGCTGTTCGTCCTGACGGCGGCCCTGCTCACACCGGCGCGGTTCCCCACCGTGCTCGGCGACGACTATCCGGAGTCCTGCGCGGCGCTCGGCATCGGGCCGCGGACGGACGGGTACGGGCTGGTCTTCGGTCAGGACGGGACGGGCGCCCGGTGGACCGTGGTGATCGACGACGTGTCCCTGGTCGCCGTCGCCATCGCCTCCTGGGACTGCGGCATGGAGTACGACCTCTCGCCCGACGAACGGTCCGTGATCCGCGTGCTGCCGGGCTGGCCGCTCGCCGTCGCCACCTCCGCCCCCGGACTTCCCGCACCGCACGATCCGGCTCCCGAAGAGGACTCCCCGCCACCACTCACCCCACCGGACGGCACCGCGTGGGGACCGGCCCAACGGCGCCTGGGTGCCGACCTGGTGGCATTGCAGTGGGCCGAGTGGCGCGCCCGGATGGGCGGGGACGGCGAAGGCGCCGAGAACGAGGCGGGGCCCGAGGGCCCATCCGGGGCCGAGGGTGCCGGGACGGGCGACGGCTCCCCCGGCCCGTACCGTACCGTCCGCCAGGTGCTCGAAGAACTGGCCGGGTACGTCGAGAAGCCGCCGCCCGTCGGGCGGGTCCGGTCCGCCTTCGGCGGCGGCGAGGCACACGTGCTGCGGGCCGACGGCCCCGGCTGGTCGCTGGTGGCGCGTACGGACGACATGGCCTTCGTCCTCCTCGACGACGCGCCGCACGAAGTCCTGCCGGTGACCCGCGGCCCACGGCTCCCCGCCTTGCTCACGGCGCTGGACGCGCTGGCGGTACGACCCGGCTGAGCGTGTCCCACACGATGCGGGCTCTCGACGTGTGGTGCGGCCCCATGGCCGGTGACCGGGGCGCCCCGCAGGATGTGGCGGCGCCCCTCGGCGCACTCCGGCACGCCCGGCGTGCGCCCCGCGCGTCGTCCCGTACCCGTCGTCCCCCCGGAGGCCCACCATGCGCCTGCGCCCGTCCCGAGGCGTCCCCCTGCTCGCCGCTCTGCTGACAGGGCTCACCGTCCTCGGCCCCGTCTCCCCCGCCGGGGCGCAGGAAGCCGGTCACTGCGCCCGGCAGAACCGCCTCCACGTACCCGGGGCCCAGCGCCAGGAGGCGGCCTGTCTGCCGGATCTGACGACGACGGGGCTCACCGGCACCCCGTACACGGACATGACCGACCAGGCCGGGCTCTCGGCGAAGGGCACCGTCAACCCGTCGGGGGTCCCCGGGGTCCAGATCGACGGCTACTTCCCCGACGACTCCCGGCTGAACGCCACCCACGGCTGGGCCCACGACGCCCAGTTCGTGATCCGGCTGCCCGACCACTGGAACGGCGGGCTCGTCGTCACCGGCGCCCCCGGCACCCGGCGCCAGTACTCCACCGACACGATCATCTCCGACGAGGTCCTCGCGCAGGGCTTCGCCTACGCCGCCACCGACAAGGGCAACAGCGGCCCCGACTTCTTCACCGACGGGCGCGAGCCGGGCGACGCGGTCGCCGAATGGAACCGCCGGGTGACCGAGCTGACGAAGGCCGCCAAGCAGGCCGTACGGCAGCGGTACGGCAGCGGCCCGCGGCGCACGTACATGACGGGCATCTCCAACGCCGGGTATCTGACCCGCTGGCAGCTGGAGAACCGGCCAGAGCTGTACGACGGCGGGGTCGACTGGGAGGGCGTTCTGTGGACCACCCGCGGCCCCAACCTGCTCACCAGCCTGCCGGTCACGGTGGCCCGTCAGTTCGGCGAGGCCACCGACGACGACCTGATCCGGGCCGGCTTCGCGCCCGGCTCGCGCTTCCTGTGGCCATACCACGAGCAGGCTTACTGGGGGCTGACTCAGAAGATCTTCCGCGCCGAGTTCGACCCCGCGTACGACCCCGCCTGCCCGGGGACGACGGCCGGTTCGACGGTGGAGCAGATCTTCGCTCCGTGCGCCTCGGACGCCGCGTACGACTACACGGCGCGGCCCGCGTCGGTAGGGAAGGCGGTGGCAAAGGTGGCGCTGACCGGGCGGATCGGCAAGCCGCTGATCACATTGCACGGCGATCTGGACACCCTGCTGCCGATCGCCACCGACTCGGACGTGTACGCGCGGATGATCGATGACCGCGGCCGGGGCGCCCTGCACCGCTACTACACCGTGCAGGACGGGACGCATGCCGACGGCCTCTACGACACGTACCCGGACCGGCTGCGGCCGATCCTGCCCTGCTACCGCTCGGCGTTCACGGTGCTGCGGCAGTGGGTGGAGGCGGATGTCGCCCCGCCCGCGGACCGGGTGATCGAGCGGCCCGCGAGCGGTGACGTGGTCAACTCCTGTGCGGTGCGCTGATGGCTTTGTTCACGACTTCCGGTTCTGGCTCAACTTCTGTGGGGGAGGTCCAGGCCGGAGGATCCGTTTCTGCTTTCCCGGTGTCGAGCTCCCGGGCCCGCACGACGGTCAGGCAGGCGTGGGCGGCCATGGCCAGGGTCATGTGGCGGTGCCAGCCGGGCCAACGCCGGACCTGGTAGTCGTCCAGACCGCATTCCTGTTTCGCGGTCTGGAAGCACTCCTCGACCGCCCACCGGCTGCCGGCGACATGAATGAGCCGGTCGAGTGTGGTGTCTGCGGGGCAGTAGGCAATGTAGTAGGAGATCTCCTCGGGCCTGCGGACACTGCGGCGTGCGATCACCCAGTGCCGGCGGTCCTCCTGGTGCCAGGGCCGGACCTCGACCCTGGCCCGGTCGAACACGCGGGGCCCGTGCGAGCCGTTGCCGCAGGACCGGCGCTTCCACTTCTGCCTGGGCAGGTCGTGGAACAGGTCGTGAATGGGGAGCTGCCGGGATATGACCGCCCGGCGGCTCGCCCCGTCCCGTCAGTCGTCGAGCCCGGCCGCCCGCAGCCGGGCCCGTACGGCCTCCCATTCGGGCGGCACCGGCTCGCTGCGGTCCTCGCCCACGCCCCGGCCCTTGAACCCGCTGGACGTGGAGACGCAGACCACCGGCCCGTCGAACTCCCCGACGGCGCAGGACCGCAGTCCGGCCAGGCCGGCCGCCGCCGACAGCTCGGCCCACATCCCGGCGCGGGCCAACTCGGCCTGCGCGGCGCGCAGGCACTCGTCCGTGAGCAGCATCGAGCGGCCGCCACTGTCCCGTACCGCGAGGACCCCGCGATACCCGCTCACCGCGCAGGCGATGCCGTCCGCGCCGGTGGCGCCGACCTCCACCCGCGTCGCGGGCAGACCCCGGTCCAAAGCTGCGGCGAGCGGTCCGCCGGCCGCCGGTTCGCAGGCGATCAGCGGGGGCACCCGGTCCGTCACCCCGAGGCGGCGCAGCTCGGCGAACCCCTTCCCGATGCCGAACAGCAGCTCCCCGTAGCCGGTGGGGACGAAGACGGCCGCGGGGACGCCCAGTTCGGCGTGGATCTCGTACGCGACGGTCTTGTAGCCCTCGGCCCCAAAGGCATGGCCGGTGTGGGTGCGCGTCATGTTGCTGACCGGGTGGAGCCCGAATCGCTCCGCGATCCGCCGGGTGAGCGGCCAGCGGGCCGCCTTCGGCACGGGCAGGACGACGGCGGCGTACGCGCGCAGGAAGGCGTCCATCGCCGGCGGCACCCCGGGGTCGGCGAGGACGACGCAGCGCAGTCCGGCGCGGGCCGCGAACGCGGCGGCGGAGGCACCGTGGTTGCCGGAGGAGGCGACGACGACGCCGGGTGCCCCCGCGCCCAGGGCGGCGCTGACCGTGCAGCGGTTCAGCCGGTCCTTGTGGCTCCAGGTGGGGTTGCGGGACTCGTCCTTGACGTAGACGCCGGGTTCGAGTTCCACCAGCGGGGTGCCGCCCTCGCCGAGGCCGGGTGCCAGGAGCGGCGGGAGAAGCGGGGCCCATCGCTCGTGACCGGTGTGCGGGAGCCGCTGGTCGAAGAAGCCGGCGGGGACGCGATCGTACGCGTAGTCGACCTCGGCCGGGTACGCGACGTCCTCGGTGCTGGTCTTCGGGCAGCCGCTGGTCAGCGGAGGCCATAAGGGGTAGCGGACGGCGCTGTCGCCCAGCGAGCGCTGGGCGACAGCGAGTGAGTCGGTGGTGCCGGATGTCGTGGTCATCGCCCGATCGTAGGGCGGAGCGCCGTGCCGCGGGGGTGGTGGCGGAGCGTGACCCGGGTGCGGCCGACGTCGCGGCTCACGGTCCGGCGGGAGCGGTCCTGCCGGGTGGTCAGACCCGTCCCAGACGGCGGTGCGGGCCGGCCGGGAGCTCGACGCGGATCGTGTCGCCCGGCCGTATCTCCCCGCCGGTCAGCACGACCGACATGATGCCCGCCTTGCGGACGATCCGACCGTCCTCGTCGCGGCCCAGGACCTGCTTGAGCAGTCCGTGCCGGAAGACGTCGATCTGGGCGCAGGGGTTGCGCAGTCCGGTGACCTCCACGACGGCCTCGGGGCCGAGGTGCAGCCGGGTGCCGACCGGCAGGCCGAGCAGGTCGATGCCCCGGGTGGTGACGTTCTCGCCGAGGTCGCCGGGACGGACCTCGAAGCCGGCGCCCGCCACCTCCTCGAAGAGTTCGGTGTGGATGAGGTGGACCTGGCGCAGGTTGGGCACGGTGGGGTCCTTGGCGACCCGGGAACGGTGCTTGACGGTGACGCCGGCGTGGACGTCGCCCTCGACGCCGAGCCCGGCGAGGAGCGTGATGCTCTCCTGGTTGGGCTTGGTGAACGAGTAGACGCCGTTGCTGCTGACCGCGACGACGACGCCCGTCATCGCTTCCGTGTCCGCACCTGTGTCCGTGTCCGTGCTCATCGTGTGGGGGCCCTTCTCCCGATTCTCCCGATTGGACGTCCCGACCCTATGCGACCCCCTCGGCGCGCAGCGGTGCGCCCACCTCGTGCAGATGCCCGAGGACCTGCCGGTACGAGTCGGCGAAGCCGGTCTCGGTGTACGGGAGCCCGAGCGCCCGGCAGTGGGCGAGCACGGCGGGCCGGGCGAGGCGCAGATGGGGCCGCGGCATGCTCGGGAAGAGGTGGTGCTCGATCTGGTAGTTGAGCCCGCCGAGGAACCAGTCGGTGACGGCGCCGCCGCGGATGTTACGGGAGGTGAGGACCTGGCGGCGCAGGTGGCCCCAGGAATCGCCGTCCGGGTGGTTGTCGGGACGCTCCATGCCCTTGTGGTTGGGGGCGAAGGCGAGGCCCAGGTGGAGGCCGAACAGCATCTGGTGCAGGAGCGCGAAGACGAGGGCCTGGAGCGGGGTCAGCAGGGTCAGGAGCAGGGCCGCGTAGCCGGCGACGTGGGCGAGGAGCAGGGCTCCCTCGACGAGGCGGTCGCGGCGGGTGCGGCAGGGTCCGGTGCGGGAGAGCAGGGACTGGATCCCGTACACCTTGAGGGCGATGCCCTCCAAGGTGGTCAGCGGGAAGAAGAGCCAGGCCTGGTGGCGGGTGAGGAAGCCGCGCAGTCCGGTGCGGCCGGCGGCCTGGTGGTCGGCGAAGACCAGGATGTCGGCGGCGACGTCGGGGTCCTTGTCGAGGTGGTTGGGGTGGGCGTGGTGGCGGTTGTGCTTGTCGTTCCACCATTCGCGGCTCATGCCGAGGAGCAGGTTGGCGTGGACGAGCTGGACGAACCGGCTGACGCGGCGGTTTCCGGTGATCTGGGCGTGGCCCGCGTCGTGGCCGACGAAGGCGGCGCGGGCGGAGAGCAGCGCGAGGGGGAGGGCGAGCGGCAGCGTCCACCAGGAGGGGCCGATGAGGGTGAATGCGGTGATCACGGCGGCGATGCCGAGGAGGGTGACCGCGATGTCCCGGGCGTACCAGCCGGGGCGGTGGACGAGGAGTCCCTGTTCCTTGACGGTACGCAGGAGGGGCGCGAACTCGCTGCCGGCGCGGGGGCGGCGGGCGCGGTCCGGGGCGGGTGACGCGGCGGGCGGCGCGAGGGGCGCGGCGGTGGCCTGGGGCATAGGGATCTCCGGGGACGGTGAAGGTGCGCGCTGCGGCTTCGGGACGGGCCGTCACAGGGTTCGCGTCGGCTGTCCGAAAACGTACGGATCGGGGGGTGTCCCGGGCCATGACGGCACCACCCGGACCGGGTCGGGGGCCGTCCCGGGGACGCGGGGTGGGGTCTGCCCCACCCCGAGAACCACCCGGAGGGGCACCCTTACGGGGCGCCCGTGACGCACGTCACGGGTCAAGGTCGGCGCGAGGAGCAGAAGTTGAGGTACCCTCGGCCGCCCGACCCGCTAGTCAAACTTGAGGAATGTGTTGTCGCAGTCGCCTTCGCAGCCGCCCCCGTCCTCGCCCCGCCCCGCGCCCACCCCGCCGCCCGCGCCCTCACCCACTCCCGCGCCCGCCTCCGGGCTCGCCCGCTGTCACGCTCTCTTCCTGCCCGCCGACCCGTACCGGGCGGGCCGGTTCGCCTTCTGGTCCGCCGACACGGCGGTCCCGGACGGCGACGGGACCCGGGCCACGCTGACCGTCGTCGGCGACAACGTCCGGCCGCGCCCCGTCGACGCCGTCCATCTCCCCGTACGGGCCGCGCTGCCCGTCCTCGCCCGGGCGCGCTTCGCACCGGACGCCTCGCCGTCGGCCGCGTTCTGGGGAGCGGCCACCCTGTTCGCGCTGGATCTGGTCGCCCGGGGCCTCGTCCTGCCGGGGCTCACCGCCGGCGACCACGACGCCTGGCGGGCCGGCCCGCTCGCCGCGGAGGACGTGGCGGCGCTGCGCGATCTGGCCGCGGCCATGCCCCCGTCGGCGCACGCCGTACCGCTGCCCGAACCGGGCGAGGACGGCGACCTGCTGCTGCCCGAACCGGAAGGGCTGCTGCGGGCGTTCACCGACGCGGTCGCCGACACCCTCCCCCGTACTCCCGCCGCCGCACTCGCCGCCGGAAGTTCCGCCTTCGCCGCCTCCGACGACGGCGGGCGGTATCAGCGCCGCCCCGGGCTGCGCGCCTGGGCCGCCGATGTGGCCGCCGGACACGACGCGGGCGTTCGGCTGTCGCTGCGCGTCGAACTGGTGGGCACGGGGCCCGAGTTCACCACCGACAAGGTGCTCGGGGACGAGCCGGCCGCAGGCTCCGGAGACGGGGACGGGACTCCGTCCTTCCGTATCGTGCTGCAGATGCACTCCGTCGCCGACCCGACGCTCGTGGCCGACGCCGGGGACGTGTGGTCGGGCACTACACCCGCGGCCGCCGCCTTCGGGGCGCGTGCCCGGCTGGACGCGCTGCTCGCGCTGCGCCGGGCGGCGCGCGCCTGGCCGCCGCTCGCACCGCTGCTGACCGCGGCCGTACCGGACGCGATGGAGCCGGCCGACGAGGAGATCGCCGAACTCCTCGGCCCGGCCGCCCGAGCGCTCGCGGCCGCCGGGGTCCGCGTCCACTGGCCGCGCGACCTCGCGCAGCGGCTCACGACCCGCGCCGTGATCGGCCCGCCGGACGAGGACACCAGCGGGAAGACGGGGGCGGGCACGGGTTTCCAGGGCCGGGGCGACGGCATGCCGTCGCTGCTCTCCGCCGACACCCTGCTCGCCTTCGACTGGCGGTTCTCGCTCGGCGGCACGGAACTCTCCCGCGCCGAACTGGACCGGCTCGCCGAGACCGGCCGCCCGCTCGTCCGGCTGCGCGACCAGTGGGTGCTCGTCGACCCCGACGAGCTGCGGCGCGCCCGCGCCCGGCACGACGACAAGCTCACCCCGGTCGACGCGCTGGGCGCCGTCCTCACCGGCAGCGTCGAGGTCGACGGCCGGCGGATCGAGGTCCAGGCCTCCGGCTGGATGGAACGGCTCCGGGCCCGCCTCGCCGACCCCGAACGCGACGAGCGGGAGATCACCCAGCCGGCCGCGCTCACCGCGACGCTGCGCGACTACCAGCTGCG
This sequence comes from Streptomyces laurentii, assembly GCF_040635425.1. Taxonomy (NCBI): domain Bacteria; kingdom Bacillati; phylum Actinomycetota; class Actinomycetes; order Kitasatosporales; family Streptomycetaceae; genus Streptomyces; species Streptomyces laurentii. Next base: position 158,040 of record NZ_JBEYHT010000005.1, read on the forward strand.
CGGGCTCGCCTGGTTGCACCGGATGACGTCGCTCGGGCTCGGCTGCTGTCTCGCCGACGACATGGGCCTCGGCAAGACGATCACCCTGATCGCGCTGCATCTGCACCGGCAGACCGACCCCGAGTCGGCCGGGCCGACGCTGGTGGTCTGCCCGGCCTCGCTGATGGGCAACTGGCAGCGCGAGATCGAGAAGTTCGCGCCGGGCACGCCGGTGCGGCGCTTCCACGGCACGTCGCGCTCCCTGGAGGGGCTCGCCGACGGCGAGTTCGTCCTGACGACGTACGGCACGATGCGGCTCGACGCGGCCCGGCTCGCCAAGTGCCGCTGGGGTCTGGTCGTCGCGGACGAGGCCCAGCACGTCAAGAACCCGTACGCGGCGACGGCTCGCGCGCTGCGCACGCTCGGCGGCGCGGCTCGGGTGGCGCTGTCGGGCACGCCGGTCGAGAACGACCTCTCCGAGCTGTGGGCGATCCTCGACTGGACGACCCCGGGCCTGCTCGGCGGCCTCGGCGCGTTCCGTACGCGGTACGCCGATCCCGTCGAGAGCGGCAACGATCCGGCCGCGGCGGCCCGACTCGCCGCGCTGGTACGGCCGTTCCTGCTGCGGCGGCGCAAGTCGGACCCGGGCATCGCGCCCGAACTGCCGCCGAAGACGGAGACCGACCGCACCGTGCCCCTCACGAAGGAGCAGGCGGGGCTGTACGAGGCGGTGGTGCGCGAGACGCTCGCGGCGATCGCCGAGGCCGACGGGATGGAGCGGCGCGGCCTGGTGGTCAAGCTGCTGACGGGCCTCAAGCAGATCTGCAACCACCCCGCGCAGTACCTGAAGGAGGAACGGCCGGAGATCGTCGGCCGCTCGGGCAAGCTGGAGCTGTTCGACGAGCTGCTGGACACCATCCTCACCGAGGACGGGAGCGTGCTGGTCTTCACCCAATACGTGGCGATGGGACGTCTGCTGGAGACGCATCTGGCGGCACGCGGCGTGGCCACCGAGTTCCTGCACGGGGGGACGCCGATCCCGCGGCGGGAGGCCATGGTCGCCCGGTTCCAGAGCGGCGAAGTACCGGTCTTCCTCCTGTCGTTGAAGGCGGCGGGCACCGGACTGAACCTCACCCGGGCGGGCCATGTCGTGCACTACGACCGCTGGTGGAACCCTGCCGTCGAGGAGCAGGCCACCGACCGCGCGTACCGGATCGGGCAGACCCGTCCGGTGCAGGTGCACCGGCTGATCGCCGAGGGCACGGTCGAGGACCGGATCGCGGAACTCCTGGAGCGCAAACGCGCGTTGGCCGACTCGGTGCTCGGCGGCGGGGAGGCGGCGCTGACGGAGCTGACGGACGCGGAGCTGGCCGAGCTGGTGCGGCTGCGCGGGGAGGACGGACGATGAACGCGTACGGGGACACGTACGAAGGTCCCGGCGGCGAGGCCGACGAGGACGCGTACGAGAACGGCGAGGGGCGGGGCCGCGGGATCGGCGGCCGCAACGACAGGGGTGACAGGGCCGACAAGGCCGACAGCGAGCGGATCTTCGCCGCCCTGCCGCCCGTACACGGCGCGGGTTTCGCCCGCACCTGGTGGGGCCGGGCCTGGCTGCGGGCCCTGGAGGACACGGCGCTCGACGGACAGCAGCTGAAGGCCGGCCGGCGGTACGCCCGGGCCGGGGTGGTGGGCGCGGTGTCGGTGCGACCAGGACGGATCACGGCGGTGGTGCGGGACCGGGACGGCACGGCGCACCGCGGTGACGTGCTGGTCCAGGAACTCTCCGGAGAGGCGTGGGACCGGCTGGTCGACCTCGCGGTGGACAGCGCCGGGCACATCGCGGCGCTGCTCGATCGCGAACTGCCACCGCACCTGGTCGAGGACGCGGCGGCGGCCGGGCTCGAACTACTGCCGGGCATCGGCGACTTGGAGCCCCAGTGCACCTGTGAAGCCTGGGATCACTGCCCGCACACAGCGGCGCTCTGCTACCAGGTGGCGCGGCTGCTCGACGAGGACCCGTTCGTCCTGCTGCTGTTGCGCGGGCGCGGGGAGCGGGCGCTGATCGCTGCGCTGCAGGAGCGGAGCACGGCGCGGGCGGCGGAGGCGGCCGGCGGGGAGACCGCGGGGGTACGGCCGGACGGGGCCGGTGCGGCCGAGGCGCCGGAATCCGGGGCGGCTCGGGGTACGGCCGGGGTCTCGGCCGCGGAGGCGTTCGCGGCGCGGGACATCCTGCCACCGCTGCCCGCTCCCCCGGTTCCGGCCGCCGCGCCCGGCGAGCCGCCGTCTCTCGACACGGAGTCCGATCCGGGTCCGGACGTCGACCCGGCGGCTCTGGAGTTCCTGGTGACGGACGCGGCGGCGCGGGCGCACCGGTTGCTGTCCGGGGCCTCGTCGGCGTTCACCGAGCCGGAACTGACGGTTGGTCAGGACGCGGTACGGCTGGCCGCCGGCGCCCCGGCCACCTGGATCACGGCGCGGCTCGCCGACGGCTCGGGCCGCACCCGCGAGGAGCTCGAACTGGCCGTACACGCCTGGGGGTTCGGCGGTGCGGCCGCTCTCGCGGTCCTGGAGGGGCGGTGGGCGCCGGACACCGAGGCGCTGCGCCGCGCCGAGGTCCGGCTGGCGGCGGCCTGGGACGCGGACGACCGTCCCGTCCTGCGCGGGTCGGACCCGGCCCGGTGGACGGTCGTGGGCGGGGACGGACAGCTCCGCCTCGGCGAGGACGGCCGCTGGTGGCCGTACCGCGAGGAGGACGGCCGCTGGATTCCGGCCGGGCCGGCCGCGCACGATCCGGCGGCGGCCCTGGCGACGGCGCTGCGGTAGCCGTCCCGCCGCCGGGGCGACCGCCCCGGCGGCGGCCACGCCGTGTTCAGGCGGCGGTCGCCGTGACCAGCCAGGACGTGCTGCGCAGCCGCACCGTGCCGTCGTCCGCCGCCTCGTGGTCCCGCAGGTGGTCGACGAGCACGCGCCGGGCCCGGGCCTGCTCGGCCGGCGCGACCTGGCCCATGAGGTGCCGGCCGGGTCCGGACGACAGCAGGAAGTCCGCAGCGTCCTCGGTGCCTTGGCCCCAGTTCCCGTCCGCCGTCACCCGCTCGACGGCGACATCGGTGTATCCGGCCGCGCCGAGGACGGCACGGACGTGGTCGGGTGCCGCCAGGGAGAACATCCCGGGCCGTCCCGGGCGGTCGAAGTCGCCGAGCGGGAGGATGCCGCGCAGTGCAGCCAGGGCCACCACCCAGCCGTTGAGCGCCGGTTCGGTCGGACAGACGAAGGCGAGCCGGCCGCCGGGGCGCAGGGCGCGGCCGATGTTGCCGAAGGCCGCCGCGGGGTCGGCGAAGAACATCACCCCGTAGCGGCTGATGGCCGCGTCGAATCCGCCGGGCTCGAACGGATGTGCCTGCGCGTCGCCTTGGGTGAAGGAGACGTTGGCGATGCCTTCGCGTACGGCACGGGCGCGGGCCTCGGCCAGCATGGGGCCGGATAGGTCGAGGCCCTGGGCGAGCCCCTGTGGAGCGCGACGGGCGGCGAGGAGGGTGGTCTGGCCGGAACCGCAGCCGATGTCGAGGGTGCGGTGCGCGGCGGTGACGCCGGCGGCGTCGAGCAGCGGCTCGTCGAATCCGCCGTTCACGGCGTTCCACCGGTCCTGGTGGCGGGCCCAGTGAGCACCCTCGGGGCCGTTCCATGCCTGCGCCTGGGCGCTGTTGACGATCTCGGACATGAGTGTCTCCTGACGGACGACAACAGAGAATGGGCGAACGCCCAAACAGTATGGGCATGCGCCCATACCTGCAATCCCCTTACGATCGGGGGGAGTCGCGTCCCAGGTGAGGCGCCCGGCAGAGCTGAGAGGCCGGTCGCGCGCGCCCGGAGCACGCGACCGCCCGGAACGGCAGAAGGAGAGGCGGCCATGGCACCGCGCGGAGTGGCGACCCCGGACGTACGCGAGCGACTGTTCGCGGCGGCCGAACGCATCGTGGAACGGAACGGCCCTGGTGCGCTCACCAGCCGCTCCGTCACCACCGAGGCGGGCTGCGCCAAGGGGCTCCTGCACGCGCACTTCGCGGGCCTCGACGCGTTCATCGCCGAACTCTGCCTGGACCGGTTCGCGCGGACGGCGGCACGGGCGCGGGCGCTGACCGGGCGCGTCGGGGAGGGCACGGTGGCGGGGAACCTGGACACGGTCGCCCTCGCGCTGTTCGAGTCCGGCGGCGCGGCCGTGACGGGGCTCGCGCTGACCCGCCCCGCCGTCACGCCCCTGATCCGCGCGGCGCTGGCGGACGGGGCACCCGCCTTCGACGCGGTTCAGGACGCGATCGTCCGCTATCTGGAGGCCGAGCGGGAGCGCGGCCGGATCGCGGCCGGCGTCGATCCGGCCACCGTCGCCCTCGCCGTCGTCGGCACCGCCCACCATCTCCTCATGACGGCGTGGCCGGACGCGCCGGATCCCCGGCCCGCCCTGCGCCGTCTGGTGGCCGCGCTGGTCGGACCCCCGCCGGGGGCCATGCCGGGGTCTCCGCCGGAATCCGTGCCGGAGCCCACGGCGGAGCACGCGGCCGGTGTCACGCGGGGCGGGGTGGCCGAGCCGGACGCCCCGGCCGCGTCGCCTGCCTGACCGGACGCCCCGTCAGCGCAGCGGCGCGGTGATCTTGCGCCCCGAGCCGGACGGGACGGCGAGGCTGCAGACGATCCGGTCGGCGCCGAGCAAGTAGCTGGTGCGGTACGGGTACTGGACGAAGGTGGCCCAGCGAGTGCCGACGGGCTGTTCGGCGGCCTCGGCACGCAACGGTGCCCGGCACAGGCCGGCCGCCGCCTCCCGTACCGCCGCGTCGTCGGCGTACCGGCCCCGGAGGGGCATCCGGGCCACGGCCTGGGCGTCGTGCGGCGTGTCGCAGGCACGGCGCACGACGGTGCCGGGCGCGGCGCGGTCGATGTCGAAGCAGTCGCCGACCCGCAGCACGTCGTACGGCGCGGGGCGGGCCTGACCCTTCGGGCGCGCCGGCCGGGTCGCGGAGGCGGCCGTCCACCGGGCGCCGGGGGGCTTCGCCGGCGCGGTGGGGGCGGCCTTGCTCGCGGGCGCTTGGGGCGTGCCTCCGGGGCCCGGCCCGGTGCGCGGCGTGCGGGGCGACGGGCTCTCCCCCCGCGCCGCGGAACGCCGAGCGGACGGGCCGGCCGAGGTGCTTCCCGGGCGAGGCGCGGCAGTCTGGTCGAGCGCGCCGCGCCCTCCGTCCGTGCCGTGCCCGCCGGGCGTGTCGCGCCCGTCGTCCGGGCTCGGGGTGCCGTACGGATCGCGTGTCGCGGACGGTACGGGCGGCGCGGTGCGGCGCGTGTCGTCGGCCGTGCCCCCGCGCGCGGTGAGGGTCACGAACAGCACCAGGACGGCGGCCAGCGCGGTGGCGACCGGCAAAGCGACGACACCCGGGCGTCCTGAGGGCCGGGCATGTCGGGACGGGGTGTCCGTCGGCGGGTGGAGCATGGGATTCAGGTTCGCCCGCCGACGCCCGCATGGCGAGCGATCCCGGCCTCCTGGGGCCCGCCTGTACGCAACCGTGACCAAGTCGCGGCCCGTACGAGACCCAAGATCCACAGGGGATCCGCGATCCGTCCGGGGCCCGTGGCCCGCAGGGAACTCACGCGCCCCGCACGGCGGTCCTGGATCGGGCCGGCCCTGGGCTTGGACCGGCCGGCCCCGAACGTGGTGCGACCGGCCCTGGGCTTGGGTCGGCCGTCCCAAGACCGACCGCGTACCCTGCGGGCGCCGCACGGCCGGCCGTCTACCGCGCCGCGAGCTGACGCTCGGCCGCGTCGACGGTCTGCGCGAGCAGGACGGCGATGGTCATCGGGCCGACGCCGCCGGGCACGGGGGTGATGAGGGAGGCACGTTCGGCGGCGCTGTCGAAGTCGACGTCGCCGACGTTGCCGGGGTTGTAGCCGGCGTCGATGACGACGGCGCCCGGCTTGATGTCCTCGCCCTTGATGAACTGCGGCTTGCCCACCGCGGCCACCAGGATGTCCGCCTCGCGGACGGCGGCGGACAGGTCGACGGTGCGCGAGTGGCAGTAGGTGACGGTGGCGTCGCGGCCGAGGAGCAGCAGGCCGGCCGGCTTGCCGAGGATGGCGCTGCGGCCGACGACCACGGCCCGCTTGCCGCTGAGCTCGACGTCGTAGGCGTCGAGCAGGCGCATGATGCCGCCGGGAGTGCAGGACACGAAGCCGGGCAGGCCGAAGCCCATGGCGGCGAAGGAGGCCATGGTGACGCCGTCGACGTCCTTCTCCGGGGCGATGGCCTCGAAGGCGGCGCGCTCGTCGATGTGCGGGCCGACCGGGTGCTGGAGCAGGATGCCGTGCACGTCGGGGTCCGCGGAGAGCGCGGTGATCGCGGCGACGAGTTCCTCGGTGGTGGTCTCGGCCGGCAGTTCGACGTGCTTCGACCGGATGCCGGCCTTCGCACAGCGGTTCTGCTTCATCTTCACGTACGTGACGGAGGCCGGGTCGGCACCGACGAGGACGGTGGCCAGGCAGGGCGTGACGCCGGTACGGCGGGTGATCTCTGCGGCACGCGCTGCGGTCTCCTCGACCGTGCGGCGGGCGAGCGCGGTGCCGTCCATGAGGCGTGCGGTGCTGGTGGACATGGGCCACTCCTGGGCGTCGTCGCGAAACGGTGGTCGGCCCAGGCGCACGGCAACGGGGCGGTGGCGGCACGGGGTGCGTGCGCGCGTTCGCCGGGCCGCTCCCCGGTGGTGATCCACCTCAAGCGCCAGTCACGGCCCGGACCCCACTCTACGTGACGGGCTCGCGGCCCTCGCCCGCCCGGGCGGCCCCGGAGCCGGCGCGGGGCGCGCAGGACGACCCGTCCGGGCGCTTGTCGACGGGCCGTGGGCGCCCGCACGATGACCTCGACGCGACGGACGACCCCACCGGGGAGGACGAGTTGAGCGACGCGTGGACAGGGGTGCGGCGGGCGCACGAGACGTTCACGAGCACGGGCGGCGCCGGTGACGGTTCCGGCGCCGGCCCCCGTGGCGGTGGGGGCTCTTCGGCGGGCGGCGCCCTGGGAGCGCCGCCGGGCTCGCCCCCCGTACGGCCGCTGGTCGCCGACTCCTGGCGGCGTTCGGCGCGGGCCCGGGTCAGCCCGGACGGCGCCGCCCGGATCGAGCTGGACGAGGAGGAACTGGCCGGGCTCCGGGCAGGGCACCCGCTGGCGGCGGCGATGCCGGTGATCCGCGAGCTGATGGGCGCGTACGCCCGGGACGGCGAGCATCTGATCGCGGTGTGCGACGCGACGGGCCGGATGCTGTGGGTCGAGGGTCATCCGGGGACGCTGCGCAAGGCGCGCGGCATGAACTTCGTGGCCGGGGCGCGCTGGTCGGAGGCGGTGGCCGGGACGAACGCCCCGGGGACGGCGCTCGCCGTCGACCGGCCCGTACAGGTGTGCGCCGCGGAGCACTTCCGACGGCCGGTGCAGGCGTGGACGTGCGCGGCGGCACCGGTCCACGATCCGTACAGCGGACGGGTGTTGGGGGCGGTGGACATCACCGGCGGGGACGGTCTCGCGCATCCGCACAGCCTGGCGTTCGTGCAGGCGGTGGCGCGCGCCGCCGAATCACAGCTCGCCCTGGTCTCCCCCGCGCCGGCCGCCGACCGGCTCCGGCTCACCGCGCTCGGCCGTGACGAGGCCCTGCTCGAAGTGCCGGGGCGGCGGCTGCGGTTGAGCCGTCGGCACAGCGAGATCCTGGTGGTGCTCGCGCGGCGCCCGGAGGGTGTGGCGGGCGAAGAACTCCTCACGCTGCTGTACGAGGACGAGTCGGTCACCCCGGTCACGCTGCGGGCTGAGTTGTCCCGGCTCCGGGCCCTGCTCGGACCGGAGTTGCTGGCCTCCCGGCCGTACCGGCTGGCACAGCCGGTCGACGCGGACTTCGACGCGGTGGACCGGCGGCTGGCCGCCGGAGCCGTCTCGGCGGCGCTCGGCGGATACCCGGGTCCGCTGCTGCCGTCCTCCCGCGCGCCGGGGGTCGTGCGCCTGCGGGAACGGCTCACCGGCCGGCTGCGCGCGGCCGTGGTGGACCGGGCCGATCCGGCGCTGCTCGCGGACTGGGCGTACAGCGCGTGGGGCGAGGACGACATCACGGTGTGGCGGGCGCTGGCCTCGACCGTACCGGCCACCGAGGCCCCGGCCGCACGCGCCCGGCTGGCGGCGCTCGACGCCGAACTCACCGCCGACACACTCGGGCTGCGACGGGTCCGCAACGTGGTCTCGCGCGCACTCGGCACCGACCGCCGGCCAGGGGCGGACGGCGCGGTCCGAGGGGGGCCACGGTCATGACCCGTTACGCCGCGCCCGGTACCGAGGGTTCGCTGATGTCGTTCGCGACCCGGTACGACCACTGGATCGGCGGCGAGTACGTCGCTCCGGCGGGTGGACGGTACTTCGAGAACCCGAGCCCGGCCGGAACCAGCCCCCGGGCCACACAGCAGTCCGCGGACGGCGGCGGACGGACTCGTGCGGGCCCGGTGTCGTGGTGGGTGGTCGTCGCTGTCAGGAGCGGTCGGGTGACAGGCCGAGTTTGAGTAGCGGGAGCGCGCACAGGCTCGCTCCCACGGCCACGGCGGTGAGTACCGTGCCGACTGCCAGGTGCTCGAACAGCAGGCCGGCCGTGCCGTAGGCGAGGGGGCTCGCGAGGAAGACGACGCCGCCGAACACGGGAACGACGTGGGGTCGCAGGTGTTCTGGTGGCCGCAGCATCATCATCGTGACGGCGGGTGCGGTGACCGCGGGCAGGAACATGCAGCTTGTGGCGACGGTCAGGGCGAGCGTGGTGACCGGTTGGTCCCAGGGCAGCAGCCACAGCACGACCGCGGCGCCCGCTCCGCCCGCCGCGGCCAGTCGCCGGGGGGAGATCCGGCGGGCCAGCCAGGCGACCAGGATGGTGCCCAGGGCGGTGCCGCCGCCCCAGGCCGCCAGGAGCCAGCCGGCGACGTGGGGATCGGAGTCGTAGCGGTTCTTGGCCAGGACGGGCAGTGCGAGCATGACGACCGGCATCAGGGCGCCGTAGCCGAGGGTGGCCAGGGCCATGACGCGCAGCACCGGGTCGCGGACCAGGTAGCGGGCTCCCTCCGTCATGTTGTGGGCGGCCGGTGGGTGTGGGGCCGGAGCGGTGCGGGGCAGGCCGGTCAGCAGGGCGGCGGAGACGACGAAGGACACGGCGTCCGCCCACAGGACGTTGAGCGCGCCGAATCGGGCGATCAGGAGGCCGGCGACCGCCGGTCCGATGAGGCGGGCGGTGGAGGTCGCCGTCTCGAACAGGGCGTTGCCCGCGGTGACGAGGCTTTCGTCGGAGCCGATGGTGTCGGTGAGGAGCATGCGTTGTGCGGGCAGGTAGCTGGATGCGACGCAGCCGAGCAGGGCCACGATGATCAGCAGTGCCCACAACGGCAGCATGTCCATGGAGTACAGCGCCGGTACCGTCGCGATCAGGGCCGCGCTGCACAGGTCGCCGATGATCGTGACGCGGCGGGCGCCGAAGCGGGCGACGACCAGTCCGGCGGGCATGCTCAGCAGTGGCACCGGCAGGATCTGGACGAGGAATACCAGTCCCATGCGTGCCGGTGAGCCACTGGTCATCAATACGAACCAGGGGAGGGCGAGGGTGGTCATCTGGGAGCCGATGGAGGAGATGAACTCCGCGCCGAGCACCCTGTGGAACGGCAGGCTCCGCAGGGGGGAGGGGCCCTGTTGTGCGGTGGTGGTCACCGGGCGGTCCGCACGGTGGCGGGGCGCATGTCGCTCCAGCGGGATTCGACGTAGTGGTGGCATGCCTGTCGGCTGTCCGGGCCGAACACCGGGGACCATCCGGCGGGCACACGGATGCCGCTCGGCCACACGCTGTGCTGTTCCAGGCTGTTGATGAGGACCCGGTAGCCGCTGGGGTCGTCGAACGGGTGCGTCATCGTTCCTCTCCCTGCCTTGGTGCCGCTTGGCTTGCGCGGGTGTGTGAAGCCGTGGGGCTCCGTTGACCGTCGCGGCGCGGTGGGGGATCTCGCCGTGTCCGCGTGGCGATCACCGGGTCACCAGGTCACCGGGAGTGCGTGCACGCCGTAGACGGTCATGTCGGAGCGCATCGGGATCTGATGCTCGCTCGCGGCGAGTCGCAGGTGGGGGAAGCGGTGCAGCAGGGCGGTGTAGCCGATCTTCAGTTCCAGGCGGGCGAGTTGCTGGCCGAGGCACTGGTGGATGCCGTGGCTGAAGGTGAGGTGGTTGTGGGTGCCCCGGGTGATGTCGAGGTGGTCGGGGTCGGGGTACTGCTCGGGGTCGCGGTTGGCTCTGGGCAGGTGGATGAGAACGGTGTCGCCCTTGTGCAGGGTGATGCCGTCGATCTCGATGTCTTCGGTGGGGCTGCGCTGCACACCGACGTGGACGATGGTGAGGAAGCGCAGCAGTTCTTCGACCGTTTTCTCCATCAGTGTCTGGTCCGCGCGCAGGAGGGCCAGCTGCTCGGGGTTGTTCAGCAGGGCGTACGTGCCCAGGGAGAGCATGTTGGCCGTGGTCTCGTGGCCGGCGACCAGGAGGAGAAGGGAGGCTCCGACGGCCTCCTCGAAGGAGATGTCGTCCGCGGTGACCAGGACGCTGAGTACGTCGTCTTGTGGTGCGGCCTGCTTGTGCAGGAGGAGTTCGCTGGTGAGGCCGATGAGGTCGTCGAGTGATGCCTGGGCCTGCCGCGGGTCGACGTCGAGGCGCAGCAGGTCCTCCGAGTCGCCGATAAAACGTTCCCGGTCGGCTACGGGGACGCCGAGCAGTTCGCAGATGACCTGTGAGGACACCGGTACGGCGTAGTCGCTGACGAGGTCGGCGGTCGGTCCTTTGCGCAGCATCTCGTCGGCGTAGTGGGCGGTGATCTCCTCGATCCGCTCGGCGAGCAGGCGCATGCGGCGCACGGTGAACTGGCCGGCCAGGCAGCGGCGGAAGCGGGTGTGGTCCGGCGGGTCCATGTGTTCGAACAGGCCCGGGATCTCGGATTCCAGGTCGGAGGGGCGGTCCGAGGGGAAGGCCAGGTGCTTGTGGCCGGGGGCCGAGCTGAAGCGTTTGTCGGACAGGATCCAGCGGGCCTGGCGGTAGCCGGTGACGATCCAGCCGTCGTGTCCGTCGGGGAAGGTCATGCGGCCGATGGGGCCTTGTTCGCGTAGCGCCGCAGGTGGGTCGAAGGGGTGTTCGCGTTGGGTCGGCAGTCCGTTGGTGATGGCGTTCATCGTCTGGTCGGGCTTCCTTGAGTCGTGGCCGATGGCCGGGGCGGGAGCTGGTGCCGGTGGTCCGGGCGGCGGCTGGTGCCGGTGGTCCGGGCGGCGGCTGATGCCGCCGGCCCGGGGGTCCGGGGTCAGTGGGCGCGGACTCGGTCGCGCAGCTGCGAGACGGTCATGTGCGGGTTGCCGGCGACGAGTTCGAGAACTCGCGGCCACTGGTTGACCAGCGCGCCCATGACCTGCGGCGTGAGGTAGTCCGGGTTGTAGACCCACAGGCCGCGCAGTTCCCCCTCGACCTCGCGGGCGACGAGGTAGAGATCGAGGTTGTGCGGCTCGATCGCGGCGACCAGCTCGGGCAGTGGTGTCTCGTCACCGACCCGGACATCGAGCGGTCCCACCTGAAGGCCGTCCAGGGCCAGGGTCTTGCTCGGCACGCCCAGGAGGTTGAGCATCACGCGCATCGGCAGCGCGTTGCCGTCACCGACGACGCCGTCGTGCACGAGGGCGCGCACCGGGACGTTCTGGTGGGAGTAGGCGTTCAGCTCGCTCCGCAGAACACGCTGGAGCAGTTCGTGGACGGTCGGGTCGTCCGCCATACGGGAACGGTTGAGGATGATGTTGATGAACGGGCCGACCATCGACTGCGTCTCGGGCCGTTCACGGCCGGCCAGCGGGTGGCTGACGGCGATGTCCGTCTCACCCGAGTAGCTGTGCAGCAGCACGTGGAAGGCCGCCATCAGCATCATGAAGAGAGTCACGCCCTCGCGGCGGGCCGCATCCTTGACCTCGTCCATGATCGCGGAATCGACGACGACGCTGTGGCTGAACCCCTGGACACAGTCGTCGAGCTGGTGCGCGGGTGCCTCGAAGTCCAGCCGGCGGGCGGCGCCGTCGAGTTCCTCGCGCCAGTACGCGATGTGCTCGTCGAGCGCGCCCGAGGCCAGCAGGCCCTGCTCCCACGCGGCGTAGTCCAGGTGCTGGGCCATCACCGCGGGCAGCCGGGGGCGGCGGCCCGCGGAATGGGCCGCGTAGAGCTCGGCCAGCTCGTCGAAGACCACCAGGAAGCCCCAGTGGTCCACCAGGATGTGGTGAGCGACCAGGACCAGTGCGTAGTCCTCGTCGGCGAGGCGGACCAGCAGGCCGCGGAGCAGGTTGCCGCCCTCGATGCGGTAAGGCTTCCGGGTCTCCTGGGTGAGCAGGTCACGCAGGAGCTCGTGCTGCTGCTCTGCCTGGTGAGCGCTCAGGTCGACGGTCTCGACGGGCCACTTCGGCCGGCCGTCGGCGAACTGCAGGGTCGCCGAGCCCCGCTTGACATAGCGGGTACGCAGGATGTCGTGGCGCTGTACGAGATCGTCCAGGCTGCGCCGCAGTGCGACCGTGTCGAGCGGGCCACGGACCCGGTAAGCGGTGATGACCGCGTGGTGCGCGTGATCCGGGCCGACCGGCTGCAGCAAGAACTCCAGCTGGCCGAAGGAAAGCCCGGTGCCGGCGGCATGATCCGCCCTGGGGATCGGGGTGTTCAGCAGATCGGCGTCACCCAGGGCCTCGGCACGGGGAAGGTCCCGGTCCAGAGTGATGACGCCGTCCTCGACGGCGGTCGCACACCGGGTGAGCGCGCGTAACGCCTCGAACCAGTCCTCGGCCAGCCGACGGACCTCGTCCTCGCTCAGCAGCGCGGACGCCCAGCTCCAGTTCGCCACCAGCCGAGGACCGTCCGGACCGTCCTGGGTGACGGCGTTGACCTCCAGTGGATGAGACAACGGACGGACCCCGCCCACACTGCCCGGCGCCATCGCGTCACGCAGAGGCAGCCAAGGGCGCCCCTCCTCCGCGACAGGCACCCGGCCGAGGTAGTTGAACAACACCTGCGGGACGGGAAGTCCGGCGAACGACTCCCCCGGCCGCCCGTCCAGATATCGCAGAACACCGTAGCCGAGACCCTGCTCCGGCAAACCCCGCACATGCTGTCCCGTACGCACGACGGCGTCAGCGAGCCTGGCGCCGGCCGCGGCCACCAGGTCCCAGGGCAGGGCCGCGTCCAGACGGACCGGGTGGACACTGGTGAACCAGCCGACCGTGCGGGACAGGTCGACGCCGTCCACGAGGTGCTCGTGCCGGCCGTGGCTCTCCACGTCCACAGTGATCGGGCCACGGCGATGCCGGCCGGCAGCCTGACCGAAAGCAGTCAAAAGGACGTCCTGAATACCGCGACGGAACACCGCCGGCACCCGCCCGACCAGCGCGGCGGTGTCCTGGGTGGACAACACCATCGTCAGCCGTCCCTCGCTCCCGGTGACGTCGCGCCGCGCGTCGAGCGTTCCCGCCACCAGCGGTTCGGCGTCCTTGAGTACCTCGCGCCACACGGGCAGTTCCCGGCGGTGCCGAGTAAGGGCGTCACCGGTGGCCACCCGCTCGGCCCAGCTGCGCAACGAGGTCGCCACCGGCGTCAGATGCGGCTCGCGGCCGGCCGCCACCGCGTCCCAGGCGACGGACATATCCGAGAGCAGGATCCGCCAGGACACGCCGTCCACAGCGAAGTGATGCACAGCGAGCAACAACCGGCCGGGCCGGCCGGGCCCGGCATCGAACCACACCGGCCGCACCATCACACCCGTAGCGGGATCAAGCGCCCGCCTCGCCCGGGCCGTCTCCTCCGCGACCACCCTCCGCAGCGCGGTGTCATCAAGGCCGGCGATGTCCACACGCCGCAACACACCACCCACCTGAAGCGCGCCCGGCTCGGCCGCGTGCAGCGACCAACGGTCATCCGGCCCGTTCACCAGACGGGTACGCAAGGCATCGTGGTGATCGACGACCGCCTGGAGCGTCCGGGTGAGCCGGGCCTCGTCCACGTCGACGGGCAGGCCGACCATGGCGGAAAGATCGAAACCGACCGCGGAGCCACCCAGCCGGCGCTGGCGTTCCAGCACCGGAAGCGCCGGGATGACACCGGTACCGACATCGGCGACACTCACCGCGGTGTCCTCGTCGCCGCGACGGGCCACCCGGGCGATTTCCGCCACCGTCTGGTGAGTGAACACGTCACGCACGGTGAAGACAAGGCCGGCCGTACGGGCCTGAGCCACGAGCTGGGTCGCCTGGATACTGTCGCCGCCCAGGTCGAAGAAGCCGGCCTCGGCACCGACCTCGGCCATCCCGAGTACCTGGGCGAACACGGCGGCCACCGTACGCTCGGCCGGGGTCTCGGCCGCCCGCGAGCCGCTGCCGTCGCCCCGCGCGGGAGCGGGCAGGGCACCACGGTCGAGCTTGCCGTTACCGGTCATCGGGAAGGCATCGAGCACCATCACGACCGTGGGAACCGAATACTGCGGCAGGCGTTCGGCCACGAACCCGCGCAGCTCCGCGGGCTCGACCTCGACACCCTCGGTCAAGACGGCGTAGCCCACGAGATCCTTGCCACCAGCCGGCCTGTCGCACACGAGGACAGTGGCGTCGGCCACAGCCGGGTGCGTCGCGAGGACGTTCTCGATCTCCCCCGGCTCGATACGGAAACCACGGATCTTGACCTGGTCATCGGTCCGGCCGAGATACTCGATCCGTCCGTCCGCGCGCCAGCGGGCAAGGTCACCGGTGCGGTACATACGCGACCCGGGATCCCCGTAAGGGCAAGCGACGAAACGCTCGGCCGTCAAACCCGGCCGGCCGAGATATCCACGAGCCAGGCCCGCACCCGCGAGATACAGCTCACCGGCGACCCCCACAGGCACCGGCCGCAGGCGCTCGTCGAGGACGTAGGCGCGGGTGTCGTGCATGGGGGTGCCGATCGGCACGGTGCCCTGAGGCGTCTCGCGCGTGCGGTGCAGCACGGCGAACGTGGTGGTCTCGGTGGGCCCGTACCCGTTGGTCACCACGGTCTCGGGCCACGCGGACAGGGCCTTGGCGACGACGGGGGGCGACAGGGCCTCGCCTCCGGCTATCACCTCGCGCATCCCGGCCAGGGCCGCGGGATCGCGTTCGACGAGCAGGTTGAACAGCGCGGCCGTGAAGAACGCCGAGGTGACGTCCTGCCTACGAATGGTGTCGGCCAGCACGTCCGGGTCGAGATCTCCGGCCGGGGCCACGACGATCCGCGCCCCGGAAAGAAGCGGCACCCACACCTCGTAGGTGGAAGCGTCGAAGGCCGTCGGTGCGTGCATCAGCACGCGGGCGTGGTTCCCGCCCTGCCATCCCGGGTCGGCGGCCAGACTCGCCACATTGCCGTGGGTGACCGCGACACCCTTGGGACGGCCGGTGGAACCGGAGGTGAACATGACATACGCCATGCGGTCCGGGCCGCCCGGGTGAGCGGGCGTCAGGGGCTCGGCCGAGCCGGCGGCACCGTCCAGGGCGGCGAGTTCGGCGCTCACGTCGAGCACGCGCAGGCCGTCGGCGGTGGGGTGGATCAGGTCCGCGCCGTCCACGAGGAGCAGGTCCGCGCCGGTGTCCTCGATGATCAGGCGCATCCGGGTGTCCGGGTAGCGGGGGTCGAGTGGCACGTACACGCCGCCGGCCTTGAGGATCGCGAGGAGAACGACAGGTACCCGCACCGAGCGTTCCATGAGCAGACAGACCGCGTCCTCGGAGCCGTCGGCACCGATGCCGAGAGCACGCAGCCGTACGGCAAGTCGGTCGGTGACCTCGGACAACTCACGGTAGGTCAGATGATCGTCGCCACAGGACACCGCGAGAGCATCGGGAGTACGGGCCACCTGAGCCTCGAACAACTCCGGCAGACCCGCGCGGGGTTCCCGGGCGCCGGTACCGTTCCACTCCTCCAGCACGCGGTGCCGCTCGGCCGGCGTGAGCAGGTCGATGTCGCCCACCGGCTGGTCCGGATCGGCGATCATCGCGAGAACCACCTGGCGCAGCCGGAGCAGCATCGTGCGCACGGTGCCGGGGTCGAAGACATCGGCGTTGTACTCGAAGCCGCCGTCGATTCCGGCCGGGGTGCCATCGGCCGCGAGCCGCTCGTGCAGCAGCAGGACCAGGTCCATGCGCGCCGTCTTGGTGCTGTGCACCAGAGGCTGTGCCGTGACGCCGGGAAGTTCCGGGCCCGCGCCGGTGACGGTCTGCCAGGACAGCATGACCTGGACGAGCGGGTGGTGGGACATCGACCGGGTCGGGTGCAGGCGGTCCAGCAGGGACTCGAAGGGGATGTCCCCGTGGGCGAGCGCGTCAAAGGTGCGGTCGCGGACCGCGGCGAGAAGCTCGCGGAAGGTCCGGCGCGGGGAGATCTCCGTGCGCAGGACGAGCGTGTTGGCGAAGAAGCCGATCAGGTTCTCGGTGGCCTGGTCGTCACGGCCCGCCGTGGCCACACCGATGGGGATGTCCTGGCCGGCACCGAGCCTGCTGAGCAGGACCGCGAAGGCCGCGTCGAGCACCATGAACATGCTGACGCCACAGCCGCGGGCGAGCTTGGCCAGCCCCTCGTGCAGGTCCGCGTCCCACTGGAAGGTGAGAGTGTCCCCTTCATGGGATGCCTCGGCCGGGTGCGGCCGGTCGACGGGCAGAGCGATCCGCTCGGGCAGCCCGTCCAACGCCCCGCGCCAGTAGTCGAGCTGACGTGACCAGATGCTGTCGGGATCGTCCTGCTCGCCGAGGAGGTCACGCTGCCACAAGGCGTAGTCCGCGTACTGGACGGGCAGCGGCGCCCAGTCGGGTGCGTGGCCGGCCTGCCGGGCCCGGTAGGCGACGGCCAGGTCGTGGCGCAGCGGTTCGAGCGACCAGCCGTCCGCCGCGATGTGGTGCACGACGACGGCGAGCACGTGTGTGTCGTCGCCGGTGGAGAACAGCTCCGCGTGCAGCGGGATCTCCTGGGTCAGGTCGAAGGCATGACGGACGACGCCCGCCACCGCTTCGTCCAGACCGCTCGGCTCGACTTCGGTCACGTTCATGTCCGGACGCGCCTGTTCCGCGTCGAGGATCCGCTGGCAGGCCATCGCGCCGGTGTCCGGGAAGACGGTGCGCAGTGCTTCGTGCCGGGCGACGACGTCGCCGAGCGCCGCCTGCAGGGCTGCCACGTTCAGGGCTCCGGTCAGGCGCAGCACCACAGGGAGGTTGTAGGTGGGCGAGGGGCCCTCCATCTGGTGCAGGAACCACAGGCGCCGCTGGGCGAACGACAGCGGCAGTGGGTCAGGGCGCTGCGCGCGGGTCAGCGCGGGCCGGGTGTCCTGAGCGCCCTGGCGCAGCAGTGCGGCCAGCTCGGCCACCGTCTGCTTCTCGAACAGGGCCCGCACCGGCAGCTCGGCGCCGAGCACGCCGCGGATCCGGGCCACCAGACGGGTGGCGAGCAGCGAGTGCCCGCCGAGGGCGAAGAAGCCGTCGTCGACGCCCACCCGGGGCACGTTCAGGACCTCGGCGAACAAGGTGCACAGGGCCTGTTCCTCGGCGTCGCGGGGCGCGACGTACGCGGCGGCAGTGCGGGTCTCCTGCCCCTCGGGGGCGGGCAGCGCGCCGCGGTCCATCTTGCCGCTGGGAGTCAGCGGCAGTGCGTCGAGGAGGACGAACGCCGACGGGACCATGTAGTCGGGAAGCTTCTCGGCGAGTGCGGTGCGCAGGGTGCGGCGCAGTTCGTCGGCGGTGGGGCTGTCGCTGCCCGGTACGACGTAGGCGACGAGCCTCTGATCGCCGGGCTGGTCCTCGCGGACCACGACGACTGCGCCCTTGACCTGCTCCTGGCACATGAGCACGGACTCGATCTCGCCGAGTTCGATGCGGTAGCCGCGCAGTTTGACCTGGTGGTCGAGGCGGCCGAGGTAGTCGATCCTGCCGTCGACGCGCCGCCGGACCAGGTCGCCCGTGCGGTAGAGGCGGTCGGCGAAGTCGGACGGGAAGGGGTTGGAGACGAACTGCTGCGCGGTGAGGTCCGGCCGGTTGGTGTAGCCGCGGGCCAGGCCGCTGCCGCCGATGCACAGTTCGCCGGGAACGCCGGAGGGGACGGGGCGGCCCTCGGGGTCGAGGATGTACACCTCGGTGTTGGCGATCGGCCGGCCGATGGTGATCGTGTCGTCGGTGATCCGGGTGCCCAGCGAGTGGACGGTGGTCTCGCTGGGGCCGTACAGGTTCCACAGGTCGACACCCTTGGCGAGCAGGCGCCGCGCCAGGTCGGGCGGCAGGGCCTCGCCGCAGATCAGCCCGCGCAGTCCGGGGCGGCCGGACCAGCCGGCGTCGAGCAGCATCCGCCAGGTCGACGGGGTCGCCTGCATCATCGTCGCGCCGGTGGCGGCCATCTCGTCCGCCAGACGTTTGCCGTCGGTGGCCACGTCACGGGTGGCGAGCACGACGCGGGCACCCTCGACGAGCGGCAGCAGCAGTTCGAGAGCGGCGATGTCGAAGGAGAGTGTGGTGACGGCGACGAGGCTGTCGTCGGGGTCGATGCCAGGCCACTGCTTCATGGCGTGGAGGAAGTTGCGCAGCGCATGGTGCGGCACCTGGACGCCCTTGGGGCGGCCGGTCGAGCCCGACGTGTATACCGCGTACGCGAGGTCCGCGCCGCCGACGTCCACCGCGAGGGGTCCGGCGGGCTCGGTGGCCAGTTCGGCGCGCAGTTCGTCCACGCACAGCGTCGTGGCGGAGCACCGGGGCAGACCGGGCGCCACGGAGCTCTGGGTGATCAGGACCGGCAGGGCGGCGTCCTCGATCACGAACGCCAGGCGGTCCGCGGGCAGCTTGGGGTCGATGGGCACGTAGGCGCCGCCGGCCTTCAGCACGGCCAGCACCGCGACGACCATGTCGAGGGACCGCTCCAGGCTGACGCCGACCATCACGTCGCGGCCCACACCAAGGCTCCGCAGGCGGCGGGCCAGTTGGTTGGCGGAGGTGTCGAGTTCGGCGTAGGTGAGGGTCTCGCCCTGGCAGTGCACCGCTTCCTTGCCGGGACGCAGTGCGGCCTGCCGCTCGACGCGCTGGTGGGTGAGGAGTTCGTCGGGCCAGTCGTGACGGGTGTCCGCGCGCTCCTGCGACTGCGCCTGCCGCTCCGTCTCGGTCAGCAGCGCGATCTCCAGGATCGGCTGGTCCGGGTCGGCAAGCACGTTGTCGAGCAGCACCTTCAGGTGGCTGCCCATACGGTCGATCGTCCCGTCGTCGAACAGCTCGGTGTTGTACTCGAAGTAGCCGCTGAGCTCGTCCCCCTGCTCGAACACCTGCAGTTCGAGATCGAACCGGGCGGTGGAGCTGCCCACGTCCATCAGCTCCAGGGACAGCCCGCCGACGCCGAACTCCGGCACGGGGATGTTCTGGTAGACGAACGACACCTGGAAGATCGGTGAACGGGACAGATTACGCTCGGGGCGCAGTTCCTCCACGAGCCGGCCGAACGGCACCTCCTGGTGCGCGAAGGCGCTGAGCGCGGTGCCGCGCACCCGGCCGAGCAGCTCGGTGAACGTCGGGTTGCCCGACACGTCGTGGCGCAGGGCCAGCGTGTTGACGAAGTAACCGATCAGCCGCTCGACCTGGGCCTGTCCGCGGTTGGCCACGGGCACTCCGACGACGATGTCCTCCTGCCGGCTGTAGCGGTGCAGCAGTGCGACGTAGGCGGCGAGCAGGGTCATGAACGGGGTGGCCCCGGTGCGCAGGCTCAGCTCGCGCACGCCGCTCATCACGGAGGCCGGCAGCCGAAAGGGCCGGGATGCGCCCGCCGAGCCGAGCACCGCCGGCCGCGGTCGGTCGGTGGGCAGTTCGAGGATGGGCGCCGCGCCTTCGAGGGCGGTCCTCCAGTAGTCGAGTTCGGCCGCGAAGCCCGGTCCGGCCAGTTCCTTGCGCTGCCAGGCCGCGTAGTCGGCGTACTGGACGGAGAGTTTCGGCAGTTCCGGCCCGGTGCCGGTCAGGTGACTCCGGTAGAGGGTGACGAGCTCACCGAAGAGCACGGACGTCGACCACAGGTCGGCGACGACGTGGTGCATGGTCAGCAGCAGGATGTGCTCGTCCGGTGCCAGGCGCAGGAACCTCATGCGCATGAGCGGTCCTGTGCCCAGGTCGAAAGGCCGGGCGAACTCCTGGCGGGCCAGCTCCTTGATGCCCTCCTCCGCCGCGGGGCCGCGCAGGTGCGGGCACTCCTCGACGGTCAGCTCCAGCTCGCCGCTGTCGTGCACGACCTGCACGGGCTCACCGTCCACCTCCGTGAGCGTGGTCCGCAGGGATTCGTGCCGACGGACGATCTCGGCGAGGCAGCGGCGCCAGATCTCCACGTCGAGCGGGCCGTGCACCCGCACGGCCGCGGGAATGTTGTAGGCGGCGCCACCAGGGTTGAGCTGGTCCAGGAACCACATGCGCTGCTGGGGGAACGACGCGGCGAACCGGCGCTCTCGCGCGGGCGGCCGCTCGCCGCTCCCCCGCCGTAACCGCTCTGCCAACAGCGCGCGCTTCTGCTCCGGCGTGAGACTGGACAGGTCGATGTCGGTCATGCGCCAGTCACTCCTGATCGTTGGTCTGGACGGCGGCGAGTGCCTGCACCGTGCTGTGGCCCGATCGAAAGCCGTACCGGCCGCGCGCAGGTGGTCGGGGCGCGCGGGCGGCGCGTCTGAGGTGAGGAAGAGGAAGTTGACCCGGAACGGAGACCTGGGACAACCTTCCGCCCGGAAGCATCGCCCTGTGCCGCCCGATAGGCAACCCGGTACCCGGAACCCCGGTCGGTGCACGGCGAACGTCGCCTCTCCCGAGCCGGGTCCGGACAGTATGCGGCGCAGGCACGAAACTCCGTGCCCGCGCCGTATGGTGACGGGAGCTCAGGTCAGGCGCGCCCCCGCGCCCGCCGGATCGGTCGCACGATCATGAGCAGCGACCCCACGAGGACGAGCACGCCCACGACGAGGAGCGCGATGCCCGTCCCGGACAGCACGCCGATCTTCGCCGCCACGGTCACATGTCCGGCCACGCCTCGGCTGCCGTCGGCGTTCATGGCGACCAGGCCGACCTCACCCGGCTTCACCGGCCAGTTCAGGGTCTGCACGCCCTTCCCGTCGGCCTGGGCGCTCCACAGGTTCTCGGCCGTGCCCGGCAGTGTCCTGGGCGCGGCGCCCTTGTGGGTGCTCTGGGTGTCGCCCTTGTCGCTGGAGTCGTGGATGGTCACGTACTCGACGCCGTCCAGATACTGACGCAGCTCCTCCGCCCCGGCCAGCCCGATGAAGACCCGGTCGGCACCCTTGTCCGGCTCGAAGGTGACCCGGAGGTCGTCGTACAGACCGCCCATCTGCTTGTCCGCGCGCCAGGCTTCGGTGGCCATCGCATAGGTGTCGGTGCGATGCTCGTACCTGCTGGTACCCAGGTCGATGTAGCCGTCGTCCTGCGACGCGTAGTACATGGCCGTGCCGCCGGCACCGACGAGCGTCAGCGCGAGGAGAGCCAGAAGCGCACCGACGATGACCGAGGCGACGCGCCCGCCGGTCCAACCCGCGGATTTCGTATGCATGTTCACCCTTTCTTGTGTGTCGCGGAGACGTTCGCTATGAGGCAACTCGAAGGGGTCCTGTTCAGTTAACCCATCTCAACCATAGGAAGGAAGAGAGCGCGCCGATATCAGGGGCGCCCCCCATGTGACTCAGGGAAGTCCCCTACGGACTCGGGAAACGGCGAGGTGTTCAACTGGTCACATCAGCCAGTCGAACTCCTGTGCGCCATCCGGCGCACACATCCTCGACACTCAGTTCGACTGGCTGAAATAGTCAGTTGAACGGACCACCCCACCGTGCGAACCGTGCACCACTGGACCGGCAAGAGAACCGATGTCAGCATGCAGTCCGCGCCCCCCACTGACGCGGCACGCGACAGTGAATCCCCTTCGCGTTCCTCCCCGCCGGGCACACGAATCCGGTGCGCCCTGTCTTGTTCTCATTGTTCTCAGCCCAGCCGGAATGAGGTCCTCAGGCCATGCAGAAGATCCTCGACGCGATCCTTTCGGGTGCTTGGGAAGAGGTGGGCCGGCTTCCCGTGCCCGAGTCCTATCGAGGGGTGACCCTGCACGCCGACGACACGGCGATGTTCGAGGGCATGGAAAGCCGCGACAAGGACCCCCGCCGCTCGCTGCACCTGGACGAGGTGGCCACACCGGAGCCCGCCGCCGGGGAGGTGCTCGTCGCCGTGATGGCGAGCGGCATCAACCACAACACGGTGTG
The DNA here is from genome assembly GCF_040635425.1 of Streptomyces laurentii. NCBI lineage: Bacteria > Bacillati > Actinomycetota > Actinomycetes > Kitasatosporales > Streptomycetaceae > Streptomyces > Streptomyces laurentii. Next base: position 180,359 of record NZ_JBEYHT010000005.1, read on the forward strand.
GTCGTCGATCTTCGAGCCGATGCCGACGTTCGGCTTCCTCGCCCGCTACGGAAGGACCTCACCGCAGGCGTCCCGGCACGACCTCCCCTACCACGTGCTGGGTTCGGACCTGGCCGGCGTGGTGCTGCGGTGCGGCGCGGGCGTGGCCGGCTGGCGTCCCGGAGACGAGGTCGTCGCGCACTGCCTGTCCGTGGAGCTGGACCACCCCGACGGCCATGCGGACACGATGCTGGACCCGGAGCAGCGGATCTGGGGGTTCGAGACGAACTTCGGCGGCCTGGCCGAGCTCGCCCTGGTCAAGGCCAACCAGCTGATGCCCCGGCCCCGCCACCTCAGCTGGGAGGAGTCGGCCGCCTCGGGCCTGGTGCACTCCACCGCGTACCGGCAGCTGGTCTCACCGGCCGGGGCCCGGATGAAGCAGGGTGACACCGTGCTGATCTGGGGCGCCTCGGGCGGGCTCGGCTCGTACGCCACCCAACTGGCGCTGAACGGCGGCGCGATCCCGGTGTGCGTGGTGTCCAGTCCGCGGAAGGCCGAGATATGCCGGCGGATGGGAGCCGAACTGGTGATCGACCGGAGCGCCGAGGGCTACCGGTTCTGGCGGGACGAGCACACGCAGGACCCCAAGGAATGGCGGCGGTTCGGCGCCCGGATCCGGGAGCTGACCGGCGGAGACGACCCGGACATCGTCTTCGAGCACCCGGGCCGGGAGACCTTCGGCGCGAGCGTGTACGTGGCCCGCCGCGGCGGCACCATCGTGACCTGCGCATCCACTTCGGGGTACGAGCACACCTTCGACAACCGGTATCTGTGGATGCACCTCAAGCGCATCGTCGGCTCCCACTTCGCGAACTACCGCGAGGCGTGGGAGGCCAACCGGCTGGTCGCCAGGGGCCGTATCCATCCCACCCTGTCCGAGGTGGTGCCGCTCAAGGACACTGCCCAGGCGGTGCACGACGTCCACCACAACCGGCACCAGGGCAAAGTGGGGGTGCTGTGTCTGGCCCCGGCGGAAGGGCTCGGCGTGCACGACCCGGAGACGCGGGCCCGCCACGAGTCGGCGATCAACCGGTTCCGGAAATCCTGACAAGCGGAATCGCAGCATCCGGAGAATCACGGTTCTTGACGGGTCAACAGACCCCGTTGGATGCTTCTGGGCGCGCAGCGGAAAAGGGCGGGAAACCCTGACCGGCGTATCGGTGAGAAATCCCCCAGAACCTCTCCGAAATCGCTTCAGGTGATCTTTCCGGCCGGAAAACGGCCTCTCCACTCCGAGCTCCACGATGAGCTCGTGGAAACACCTCACGCATTCACTCGCGCATGTCCACGGATTGAGAGGACGGTCGGATGCCGGGCCGGGACGCACGATCACTTGTCGATCATTTCCGCACAGTCTTGGGCGAGCATTCACAGGAGCAGATCTTCCGCTTCCTGGTGGACGGCACAGGAGACCCCCAGACCCTCGGCAACGCCGACCTCGATCTGCGGGCCCGTTCGATAGCCGCGACACTGCAGGAACGCTTCCCCGTCGGGGAACGCGCCCTGATCATGTGCCCGGCCGGACTCGACTACGTCACCTCGTTCTTCGCCTGTCTGTACGCCGACATCATCGCCGTGCCCGTCTACCCGCCGGACCCGGCGTTCCCGATGCGCACGCTGCCGCGTCTGGTCGCCATCGTGGAAGACGCGAAGCCTTCGGTGGTGCTCGCGCCGGCCGAGACGGTGGCCCTCGTCGAACGCTTCGCCGAACACGCCCCGGTGCTCCGTGAGATCGCCTGGGTGGCCGTCGACGACATCGACACCACAGCCGCCGACAGCTGGCGTCACCCCGGCACGACCCGTGACGACCTCGCCTTCCTCCAGTACACCTCCGGGTCGACCAACATCCCCAAGGGGGTGATGGTCAGCCACGGCAACCTGATGCACAACATCTCCGGGATCCACCGGCAGTTCTTCGGCGACGACCTCCGTCAGCACATGGTCAGCTGGCTGCCGCCGTTCCATGACTTCGGCCTCATCATGGGCCTGCTCACCCCTGCCTACGGCGGGTTCCCGGTCACCTTCATGTCGCCCTACTCCTTCCTGAAGCGGCCGCTGCGCTGGCTGCGCGCGATCTCCGACACCCGGGCCACCGCGAGTCCCGCCCCGAACTTCGCCTTCGACCTCGCCGTCGCCAAGGTGACCGAGGAGGACCGCCGGTCCCTGGACCTGAGCAGCTGGCGCATGGCCATCAACGGCGCCGAGCCCGTGCGCAAGGTCACCATGGACCGCTTCTCCGCGGCCTTCGCCGGCTGCGGCTTCCGGCCCACCACGCATGCGCCGTCCTACGGTCTGGCCGAGGCCACCCTCGCGGTCTCCACCGGGATCCCGGCCGCCGCGCCCGTCCTGCGTGATCTGGATGCCGAGGCGCTCCTGACAGGCGTGGCCGAGGACGCCGCGCCGGGCGATGCCAAGCGCAACCTGCCCAGCTGCGGCTTCTCCCTGCACGACCAGAAGATCGTGATCGTGGACCCGCAGACGCACTCCGTGCGGCCCGACGGCCGGGTCGGGGAGATCTGGTTGGCGGGGCCGAGCGTCGCGCGCGGCTACTGGCACCGGCCCGAGGTCACCGAGGAGGTCTTCGGGGCCCGCCTCGACACCGGCGAAGGACCGTTCCTGCGCACCGGTGACCTCGGATTCGCCGACGGTGGGCAGCTTTACGTCACCGGACGCATCAAGGACCTCGTCATCGTCGCCGGCCGCAACCACTACCCGCAGGACATCGAGCGCACCGTCGAGAGCGTCGACCCGGGCCTGCGCCAGGGATGCGGCATCGCCGGCGCCCGCGAGATCGACGGCGAGGAACGGCTGATCATCATCCAGGAATACCGCGGCAGCCACACTCCCGAGACCAGCGCCCAGGTCATCGCGGCCATCCGTGCCGAGGTCACCCGCGAGCACGGACTGCCGCCGTACATCGTCGCCCTGGCCCGTACCGGGACGGTCCCGAAGACCTCCAGCGGCAAGCTCCAGCGCGCGGCCTGCATGGACGCCCTCCTGAGCGGCGCCTTCGAGTCGATCGCGCTGTGGTGCGCGGACGGGTCCGCGACGGCCCACAAGACGCAGCGGGCATCCACCGAGCGGCAGACGGCCGCGCAGCCGGCGCCTGGCTCCAGCGACATCGAACGGTGGCTGCGCGAGGCGCTGGCCGTCGCCGCCGAACGGCCCGTCGAGGCTGTCGACCCGGATATGCCGTTCGCCGACTACGGACTGCGGTCGATCGAACTCGTCGCCATGCTCGGCGAGTTGGAGGCTCGCCTGGGGAGAAAGCTGCAGCCCGGCATCGTCTGGGAGTACCCCACCGCCGCCAAGCTCGCCCTGTATCTGGCGGGAGAGGCGGGAGGACCCGCAAGGCCGGCCGCGCTCGCGGCGGTCGACGAGCCGGCCACCACGCTCACCGGGCCGGTGCCCGCGGCCGGGACCTCCACGCCGCCGCGGCCGCAGCCCTCCGACGCCGACGAGCCGATCGCCATCATCGGCATCGGCTGCCGCTTCCCCGGCGGCGTCGACGGGCCCGACAGCTTCTGGCAGTTGCTGACCGAGGGCCGCGACGCGGTGACCGAGGTGCCTGCCGACCGGTGGAACGCCGAGGAGTTCTACGACGAGGACGCGGCTGTTCCGGGCCGCACGGTCAGCCGCTGGGGCGGGTTCGTGGACAACGCCGACCGCTTCGACGCCGGATTCTTCGGCATCTCCCCGCAGGAAGCCTCCCGCATGGACCCGCAGCAGCGTCTGCTGGCGGAGGTCTCCTTCGAGGCTCTGGAGAACGCCGGCGTCCCCACGGGTTCACTGTCCGGCTCCCAGACCGGCGTGTTCGTCGGCATCTCCAGCTTCGACTACGGCACCGCTCAGCTGAACGACCTCGACACCATCGACGCGTACACCGGAAGCGGCAGCGCGCTGAGCATCGCCGCGAACCGTCTCTCGTACCTCCTCGACCTGCACGGTCCGAGCATGGCCGTCGACTCGGCCTGCTCCTCCTCGCTGGTGGCGGTGCTCCAGGCGTGCGCGAGCCTGGCCCGCGGCGACTGTGACCTCGCCCTGGCCGGCGGCGTCAACCTCGTCCTCTCCCCCGCCTTCGCCATCAACTTCACCAAGGCCGGAGCGATGTCCGCCGACGGCCGCTGCAAGCCCTTCGACGCAAGCGCCGACGGCTACGTGCGCTCCGAAGGCGCCGGCGTCGTGATCCTCAAGCCGCTCAGCCGGGCGCTGGCCGACGGCGATCCCGTGCACGCGGTGATCCGGGGTGGAGCCGTGAACCAGGACGGTGCGAGCAACGGCCTGCTGGCGCCCAACCCGAAGGCCCAAGAGGCCGTGCTGCGGTCCGCCTACGCGAAGGCCAAGGTGCGCGCCGGCGACATCGGCTACGTCGAGGCCCACGGCACCGGCACCATGCTCGGCGACCCCATCGAGGCCAAGGCGCTGGGTGCCGTGCTCGGCGACGACCGCCCGTCGAACACCCCGTGCCTGATCGGCTCGGTGAAGTCCAACCTCGGCCACATGGAGTCCGCGGCGGGCATCGGCGGCCTGATCAAGACCGCCCTGATGGTCCGGCACCGCACCGTGGTGCCGACGCTGCACTACCGCGAGCCCAACCCGCACATCCCCTTCGCCGAGCTGCCCGTGCGGGTCGCCGACGCGCTGGGGCCCTGGCCCACCACCGGCGTGGCCCTCGCGGGCGTCAGTTCCTTCGGGTTCGGCGGCACCAACGCCCACCTCGTGGTGGAGGAGCCGCCGCCGGCCACGGCACCGGGCCAGGCCGTCGCCGAAGGCACCGTCCTGCTGACCGTCTCGGCCCGGGACGGACAGGCCCTGCGCGAGCTGGCCGCACGCTACGAGGACCGGCTCGCCGACGACGCCCCCGTGCGCGCGCTCGCCCAGGCCGCCGCCGTCCGCCGGACCCATCACGAGCACCGGCTCGCCTGCACCGGCGCCTCGGCAGCCGAACTGCGCGCCGCACTGGCCGCGTTCCGGGGCGGCGAGGACGTTCCCGGCCTCAGCTCCGGGGTGCGTCAGGCCGGACTGCGCTCCAAGCCGGTGTTCGTCTTCGCCGGGCAGGGACCTCGCTGGTGGCCACTGGCCGCCGATCTGCTGTCCGGCGACCTCGCCGGTGAGCAGGCGTTCCGCGCTATCCTGGAGCGGGCCGACGCGCTGCTGCGCCGGCACACCGACTGGTCTCTGCTGGACCAGCTGGCAGCCGACCCCTCGGAGTCCCGGCTGTTCGACACCGCCGTCGGCCAGCCGGCCCTCACCGCCGTCCAGATCGCGCTGGCCTCGCTGTGGCGGTCGTGGGGCATCGAGCCCGCCGCCGTCGTCGGTCACAGCGTCGGCGAGATCGCCGCCGCACAGGTCGCGGGCGCGATCTCGCTGGAGGACGCCCTCCTGATCGCCCTGTACCGCGGCACCGCCCTGCGCGCCGCGACCGGCAAGGGCCGGATGGCGGTCGCCGGCGTCTCCCTGGAGACGGCCCGCACCCTGCTGGCCGAGCGCGACCCGGGGCAGGTATGGATCGCCGCCGCCAACAGCCCGAACACCACCGTGTTCTCCGGCGACGAGGCCGCCGTGGAGGCCTTCGCCAAGGCGCTCACGAACGGGGGCCTGTACTGCAAGGTCCTGGAGTCCGTCGAGTTCGCCTCGCACTGCCCGCTGATGGAGCCCGTCGCCGCCTCGCTGGGGACGACGCTCGCCGCCCTGCGCCCTGTCGCGACCACCGTCCCGATGATCTCCACGGGCACCGGCGAGATCGTCCCGGGGCACCGGCTGGACGCCGCCTACTGGGCGGCCAACCTCACCCGGCCCGTACTGTTCGACACGGCCGTCACCGCCCTCGTCGACTCCGGGCACACGATGTTCGTCGAGGTGTCACCGCACCCGATGCTCACCGACGCCGTCACCGAGCGCCTCGCGACCTACGACGCCGGCCTCGTCGCCGTCTCGTCGCTGCGCCGGGACCAGTCGGGGCGCGCCACGGTCCTCGGCGAGCTCGGCCGCCTCTACGCCGCGGGCCACCAGATCGACTTCACCCGGGTGCACGGCCCGGCCGGTCCCATGGTCGACCTGCCCGGCTACCCCTGGCAGCGCACACGTGCCTGGTACGAGGAACGCCCGGGGCGCCGGACCGCACACCGCGGGCACCCGGTCCTGCGGGAGCGGACCGTATCGGCACTGCCGCCGCACGCCGTCCACTGGTCGGCGCCCGTGGACCTCACCGAGTTCCCGTACCTGACGGATCACCGGGTAGGCGGCAGCCCGGTGCTGCCGGCCGCGCTGGTGCTCGACGCCGCGCTCGCCGCGGCCCGGACACACCTGGGTGCCGACGCCTCCCTCGACGACATCGCGTTCACGCGGCTCACCGTGGTCCCCGACCAGGCCGACGAGGCCACCCTGCAGCTCGTCCTGCTCCCCGGCACCGCCGACACCGCGTCGGTGCGTCTGTTCACCCGTGCCGGCGCGGACGAGGAGTGGACCGAGGCGGCGCGGGCGGGCCTGCGCCGGTCCGCCCCGGGCCGCGCGGCCGAACCGCTGGACGCCGTCCGGGCGCGCTGCACCGCCGCGGCCCCGGCCGGGGAGCACTACTCCGCCCTGCGCCGCGCCGGACTCGAGTACGGAGCCGCGTTCCAGGGGATCGACGCGCTGTGGCAGGGCCGTCGCGAAGCCGTCGCCCGGCTGCGCGAGCGCGCCGCCCTGACGTCCGACCGGGGGGCCCACCTCATCCACCCGGCCGTACTCGACAGCGCGCTGCAGGTCCTCGGCGCCGCTCTCGCCGCCCAGGAAGCGCCGCTCGACGCCACGTACGTGCCGGTCGCGGCAGGCGGCTTCCGTCTCTTCACCGAACACGCCGAACCGCTCTGGGCGCACGCCCGTGTCACCGTGGCGGAGCCCGGGGCGGTGGCGATCACCGGCGCCCACGTCGTCCTGTACGACGCCAAGGGCACGGCCGTCGGCGAGGTCACCGACATCACGCTGCGGCGCCTGGAGCGGGCCGAGGACACGGACCCGGTCGGCGAGTCCCTGCTGGACCTCTCCTGGCGCCCCGCGCCGGCCGACACCGCGACGGCGCCCCGGCCGCCGGGGACCTGGCTGCTGTTCACCGACGCCGGTGGCACCGCGGCCGGCCTCGCCGAAGGCCTGCGGGCGCGCGGCGCCGAGTGCCTCACCGTCTCCGCGGGCACGGCCTTCCGGAAGGTGGACAAGGACCGCTATGAAGTCGGCCCCGAGCGTCGCGAGGACGCGGCCGCGCTGCTGGCCGACCTGGCGGCCTCGGACATCCGCCCGGACGGGATCGTGCACGCGGGGGCCCTGGACGTCACCCTGCCCGAGGACGTCGGTGCCGAGCGGTCGGCCGCCGCGTACGACGCGGTCTGCCTGCCGGTGCTCCACCTGGTGCAGGAACTGGCCCGGGCGGGGCAGGATCCGGCGCCCCGTCTGGTGCTGCTCACGCGCGGTGCCCAGCGGGCCGCCGAAGGCGACGCGCTCGCGGTCGGGCAGGCACCGCTGTGGGGTCTGGCCCGGGTGATCGGACTGGAGCACGCCGAGCTGCGGACCACCCTCGTCGACCTGGACCCGGCGGGTGCCCCGGACGAGAGCGCTCCGCTCCTCGCCGAGGTGCTGCGCTCCGGCGAGGACGACCAGGTCGCGCTGCGCGGCGGCGTGCGCCTGACGCCCTCGCTCCAGCCGTGGCGCCCCGTCGGCCGGCCGGGTCCGGACGCTCGTCCCGCCTGGACCTTCGACGCCACCCGTGACGGCAACCACCAGCTGCTCGCGAGCCGCCCCGGCAGTCTCTCCAGCCTCCGCCCGACCTGGCGGGACCGCACGCCGCCGGGCCCTGGCCAGGTGGAGATCGAGGTCACGGCCGCGGGCCTGAACTTCAGTGACGTCCTCAAGGCTCTCGACTCCTACCCCGGGGCCGATGGCGTCGTTCCGCTCGGCGCCGAGTGCGCCGGCCGGATCAGTGCCGTGGGCGAGGGTGTGGGCGCATACCGGGTCGGCGACCGGGTGGTCGCCGCCGGGCCGGGCAGCATGAGTGCCTTCGCCACGTTCGACGTCCGTCTGGTGGCCGCGGCCCCGGCGTCCCTCGACGACGAGCAGGCCGCCGCCGTGCCGATCGCGTTCCTGACCGCCCTGCACGGCTTGGAGCACCTGGCCCGGCTCGGCGCGGGCGAGAGCGTGCTCGTCCATTCCGCGACCGGCGGCGTCGGACTCGCAGCCCTGCAGGTCGCCCGACGCCACGGCGCCCGGGTCTTCGCCACCGCCGGCACCCCGGCCAAGCGTGATCTGCTGCTCCGGCTCGGCGTCGAGCGGGTCTGGGATTCCCGCACACTCGACTTCGCCGACGGCATCCGTGAGGCGACCGGGGGCCGTGGGGTCGACGTGGTGCTGAACTCCGCCTCGGGTGAGGCCTTGGTGCGCTCCCTCCGGCTCGTGGCGCCCGGTGGCCGGTTCGTGGAGATCGGCAAGCGCGACATCCACGACAACAGCCACATCGGCCTGGAGTTCTTCAAGGGCAACCGCTCCTTCCTCGCCGTGGACCTGGAGCAGACCATCCGTGAGGAGCCGGAGCGGATCGCCCGGCTTCTCGGCGAGGTCCTCACGGGCTTCGAGCGCGGCGAGTTCACCGCGCTCCCCGTCACCACACACCCGTTCGCCGACGCCCGCACGGCCTTCACCGCGATGGCCAAGGCCCGGCACACCGGCAAGACCGTACTGGTGCCGGCAGCCGATGAGACCGTCACCACCGCGCCGGACGCCGCCCCGGTGCGCCCCTTCGGCACGTACCTGATCACCGGTGGTCTCGGCGCGCTCGGCCTGGAGACGGCCCGCTACCTCGTCGCGCGGGGCGCCCGCCACCTGGTCCTCGTCGGCCGCGGCGCTCCGGGACCGGACGCCGGGGCGGCCCTGACCGGCCTGCGGGAGCGGGCCGACGTGACCGTCGTCGCCGCGGACCTGTCCGACCAGGCCGCCGTGACCGGCCTGCTGGACCGGATCGACACCACCCTGCCGCCGCTGGCCGGCGTCGTGCATGCCGCGGGTGTGCTCGACGACGGCCTGCTGACCGGCCTGACCGCGGAGCGGTTCCGGGCCGTGGCCGGTCCCAAGTCGGCCGCGGCCTGGTACCTGCACCAGGCCACCACGCACCGCGAGCTGGACTTCTTTGTCATGTACTCGTCAGCCGCTGGCATCCTGGGCTCGGCGAGCCAGGGCAACTACGCCGCCGCCAGTGCCTTCCTCGACACCCTGGCGCACCACCGGCGCTCGCTCGGCCTGCCCGCGCTGAGCGTCGACTGGGGTCCGTGGGCGCGGATCGGTCTCGCCGCCCGCCCGGAGCGCGGCGGCGCGCTGGCCGCCCGCGGCATCGAGAGCATCTCCCCCGACGACGGCATCGCCGCGCTCGACCGGATCATCGGCGGCCCCGCCACCCAGGTGTGCGTACTGCCGCTGAACCGCGAGCGGCTCGCCGGCCACCACGGTGGCGGCCTCCTGCGCACCCTGGTCGACGGGACGGACACGAACGCCGGCCAAGCCGCAGGGCCGCAGGACGAGATCCGCCGCCGGATGCTCGCGATCGAGCCCGGCCGCCGCCGCGCGGCGGTACTGAGCGAGCACTGCCGGGCCGTGGCCGCGCGTCTGCTCGGCGCGGATTCCGCCCGGATCGACACCAGCGCTCCCCTCACGAGTACGGGTTTCGACTCGCTGCTCTCCCTGGAGCTGCGCAAGGCGCTCGGGACGTCGCTGGGAATCCAGCTGCCCTCCACGGTGACCTGGCGCTTCCCGACGCTCGATGCCCTGGTCCCCTACCTGGCGGACCGGATGGGAATCGCGCTGGAGGCCGGCAGCGCGCCGGGTCCGAAGGAGGCACCCGCCGCGCCGGTGCCGGTGCGGCCCACCGGTGTGGGCACCGACGCCGGTGACAGCCCGCCGGACCTCGACGCGATGTCCGTCGCCGAGCTCGAAGCACTTCTGACGGCCAAGACCACCCAGATCGACGAGGGGGCACAGCGATGACGTCACCAGGACAGACTCAGACCCAGGCCTCGGCCGAGACGCTCAAGCGCGCGTATCTGACGATGGAGCGCCTGCAGCGGCAGGTCCAGGAGTACGAGCGGGCCCGCTCCGAGCCGATCGCCATCGTGGGCACCGGCTGCCGCTTCCCCGGCGGGGTCACGGACACGGACTCGTACTGGCGGATGCTGGCCGAGGGTACCGACGCGGTGGGTGAGATACCCGCCGGCCGATGGGACCACGACGCGTTCTACGACGAGGAGGCCGGTGCGCCGGGGAAGATCTACACCCGGGCCGGCGCGTTCCTCGACGACCTGGAGTACTTCGACCACGACTTCTTCGGGATCTCCCAGCGCGAGGCCATCGCGATGGACCCGGCCCAGCGGCTCAGTCTGACGGTGTGCTGGGAGGCTCTGGAGGACGCGGGGCTGGCCCCGTCGAGCCTGGCGGGCAGCCGTACCGGCGTGTTCATGGGCGCGGCCTCCTGGGACTACATCACCGCCCAGCTGCGCCACCCCGACGAGGTCAGCGCGTACACCAGTTCCGGCTCGGCGGCCTCCTTCATCCCCGCCCGTATCGCCTATCTCCTCGATCTGCGTGGCCCGAACGTCGCCGTCGACACCGCCTGCTCCTCCTCGCTGGTGGCCGTCCATCAGGCCTGCCAGAGTCTGCGGCTCGGCGAGTGCGACACGGCGCTGGCCGGCGGGGTCAACGTGGTGCTGTCGCCCCTGCTGATGATCTCCCAGTCGCAGTTCGGCTCGGTCTCCCGGCAGGGCCGTGCCCGCACCTTCTCCGACGACGCCGACGGGTACGTACGCGGGGAGGGCGGCGGCGTCGTCGTCCTCAAGCGGCTGTCCGACGCACAGCGCGACGGAGACCGGATCCTCGCCCTCGTCCGGGGCGGCGCCGTGAACCAGGACGGCCGCAGCGCCGGAATCACCGCCCCCAACGGTGCCGCGCAGCGCGACGTGTTCCGGCGTGCCCTGGCCTCCGCCGGGGTGACGGCCGACCAGGTCGGCTACATAGAGACCCACGGCACCGGGACCAGGCTCGGTGACCCCATCGAGGCCGAGGCCCTTGCCGACGTGTACGGCCGCGACCACGGCTCGCCGCTCTACCTGGGCGCCGTGAAGACCAACCTGGGGCATCTGGAGGCCGCCGCGGGCATCGCCGGTCTCATCAAGGCGTCGCTGTGCCTGGAGCACGGTGAGATCCCGCCGAACCTGCACTTCACCCGGCTGAACTCCAACATCTCCTTCGCCGGCACCACCTTCGGTATCCCCACGGCCACGACCGCGTGGCCGCGGACCGAGGGCCGGCGGACGGCCGCGGTGAGCAGCTTCGGTCTGAGCGGCACCAACGCCCACCTGATCCTCGAACAGGCCCCGCCGGCGACACCGCCCGCCGAGGACACCCGCAGGCCCGTGTCCGTCCTGCCGCTGTCGGCGCGCAGCGAGAGCGCGCTCGCCGCGCTCGCCGGGCGCTACGCGGAGCGTCTGCGCACCGACGACACCGCGCTGGCGGACGTGGCGCACGCGGCGGGTACCGGCCGCTCGCACTTCCGTCACCGGCTGGCCGCCGTGGGAGCCACCCGCGCGGACATCGCCGGCCAGCTGGCCTCGTTCGCACGCGGCGAGGACGTTCCCGGCCTGGTCCAGGGCGAGGCCGACAACGGTGAAGTCGTGTTCCTCTTCACCGGCCAGGGCGCCCAGCGTCCGGGCATGGCGCGCGGCCTGTACGAATCCCAGCCCACCTTCCGCCGCGCGGTGGACGAGTGCGCCGGGATCCTGCGCCCGCTGCTCGACCGCCCGCTGCTCGAGGTCCTGTTCCCCGACGACCCCGACGACCGGCGGATCCAGGACACCGCCTACGCCCAGCCGGCCACGTTCGTCGTCGAGTACGCCATGGCCGAGCTGTGGCGGTCGTGGGGCATCACGCCCGCGGCCGTCCTCGGCCACAGCTTCGGCGAATGCGTCGCGGCGACCGTGGCGGGCGCGATGTCCCTGGCCGACGGGCTGGCCTTCGCGGTGGAACGGGCCCGGATCATCCAGGAGTTCTGCCTGCCGGGAACCATGGCCGCGATCTTCGCCTCCGAGGAGGAGGTCGCCGCCGAACTCGCCGCCCACCAAGGACGGATCGGCATCGCCGCGATCAATGGCCCCGCCAGCGTCGCCATCTCCGGTGGGCGTGAGCTCGTCGAGGCCGTGTGTGCCGCGTTCAGCGCCCGCGGTGTCAAGGCCAAGCAGCTCCACATCGCCTCGGCCGGGCACTCCCCGCTGATGGACCCGGTCATGGAGCCGTTGCGCCGCGCCGCGCAGAAGATCACCTTCCACGCTCCGCGCATCCCCCTGGTCTCCAACGTCACGGGCGAACTGTGGCCGTGGGACCAGGCGCCGGACCCCGAGTACTGGTCCCGGCACGTGCGCGGCACCGTCCGGTTCGCCGACGGCCTCGCCACCCTGCGGTCCATGGGCCACCGCACCTTCGTCGAGGTCGGCCCCGCCCCCACCCTCCTGGGCGTCATCAGCGACACGCTGCCCCCCGGCCACGAGGATCTGCTGCTGCCCAGCCTGCGCCCGGGGCACGACGACTGGGCGGTGCTCCTGCCGACGGTCGCCGAGCTGTACGCGGCCGGCGCCCCGGTCGACTGGTCGGGCTTCGACCGCGACTACACCCGGGCCCGGGTACCCGTGCCCACCTATCCCTTCGACCCGGTCCACTGCTGGCTGCCGGCCCGCCCGTGGGACGGCTCGGCCGCACCCGCCTGTGACGACACGGAGGAGGAGACCGGTTCCGCCGCCGCGCGCGGCCGTTCGTCCCGCGGCTCCCGCGGGGCGCGCCGCTCCTCGCGCGGGCGGCGGCGTACCGGCCGTATCCCGACGGCGGCCGAGCTGCTCGAACTGGACGAGTCGGCACGCCTGGAGACGCTGTACGAGCGGCTCGCACTCAGCGTCAAGGACGTGCTCGGCTCCGCCTCCACCGCGGTCGGCGTGGACGACCCGCTGACGAGCTTCGGCCTGGACTCGTTGATGGCGGCCGAACTGCGCAACGAGATCCAGAGCCGGCTCGGCCTGACCCTGCAGATCACCGTCTTCCTGGGCGGCGCGACCATCGCCGGCGTCGCCAGGGCCATCGTCGAGGAGCTCGCCGCGACCGGCGGCGGCTCCCCCGCGGACCCCACGCTCGGCGGTGTCGGCGCACCCGCTGCGATCCAGCGGGTGCCCCGTGCCGCCGATGCGGCGAGGGCACTGCTCGACGAGCTGGCCGGTGCCCCGGCCCAGCGGGACGAATCATGACCGACGACCTCGAACTCCGGCTGGCCGCCCTCTCACCCGAGGAGCGCGCCCGCTTCGACGCCCTGCTCGCCGAGCGCGTCGCCCAGGACGCGCGGGACACCTTCCCGCTGGCCGTCCTGCAGCGAGGCACCTGGTTCCTCGAACAGCTCAGACCCCGCAACCCCGGCTACATCGTGCCCGGTGCGGTCCGTATCGAGGGCCCTGTCGACACCGGTCTGCTGCGCGCGGCCATCGACGAGATCGTCCGCCGGCACGAGGCGCTGCGCACGACCTTCGAGACCCGCGACGGCGCCCCGGTGCAGGTCGTCCACCCGCGCCTGGACCTCGACATCCCGGAGACCGACCTCAGCGGCCCCGGATTCGCGGACGCCGACCGGCAGAAGTGGATCGACGCGGCACTCGCCGAGCCGTTCGACATCGACACGGGACCGCTGGTGCGGATCCGTCTGCTGCGCACCGGCCCCGAGCGGTCCGTACTCGTGGTCGCGATGCACCACCTCGTGTCCGACCGCTGGTCCCTCGGTGTCTTCCTGTCCGAACTGTCCGAGCTGTACGAGGCGTTCGGGTCGGGCAGCCCGTCCCCGCTGGCCGATCTCCCCATCCAGTACGGCGACTTCGCCACCTGGCAGCACGAGCAGCACACCGACGGTGGCTGGAAGCAGGGCCTGGCGTACTGGCGTGAGCATCTCGCCGGCGCGCCGGACTGCCTGAACCTGCCCACCGACCGGCCCCGACCGGCCGTCCAGGGCTTCAACGGCGGTTCCGTCCCGATCGATCTGCCGCCGGAGCTGATCGGCCGACTGGCGGCACTGGCCGGCCGCCACGGCGCCACCACGTACATGGCGCTGCTCGCGGTCTTCGACATCCTGCTGCACCGCCGGACGGGCCAGGACGACATCGTCGTCGGCGTTCCCACGGCGCTGCGCGGCAGGTCCGAGGTCGAGCCGCTCATCGGCTACTTCGTCAACACCCTCCCGATCAGGGCCGACCTGTCCGGCGATCCGGGTTTCACCACGATCCTCACCCGGGTCCGGGACGCCTGCCTGGGCGCGTACGCCCACCAGGAGGTCCCCTTCGAGCTGATCGTCACCGCCCTCGGCACCGCCCGTGACCTGAGCCGTCCTCCGGTGTACCAGGTCAGCTTCAGCTACGGCCGTGAGCCGGCGGTGGACCTCGCCCTCGGCGGGTCCCGCCTCATCCGGCTCCCGGTGCGCAGCGAGGGCGCCCGGTTCGATCTGGAATTCCAGGCGTTCGACACCGACGGCGGCGTCACGGGCTGGTTCGAGTACGACCGCGACCTGTTCGACGAGGACACCGTCGTCCGGCTCGCCGACGGCTTCCGCCGCCTGGTCGAGCAGATCCTCTCCCACCCCGAGACCCCCGTCGCCGCGCTGAACCCGCTGGATGCCGCGGAACGCCACCGCGTCGTCGAGGAGTGGAACGCCACCGAGCGCCAGTGGCCGGACGGTCTGGTGCACGAGATCATCGAGGAGCAGGCGCGCCGCACCCCGGACGGCGAAGCCGTCCGCTTCGAGGGCGTCTCACTCGGGTACGCGGAGCTGAACGAGCGGGCCAACCGTCTGGCGCACCTCCTGCGCGCCCGCGACGTGGGGCGTGACCGTCTGGTCGGCGTCGCCATGGAGCGTTCCCTCGACCTGCCGGTCGCCCTCCTGGCCGTACTCAAGGCCGGCGGCGCGTACGTTCCTCTCGACACCGGTCTGCCGGCCGCCCGGCTGGCCGCCATCGCCGAGGACGCCCGGCCGTCCGTCGTCCTCACGCACCGTCGTCTCGCCGCCGCCCTGCCCGAACTCGGCTGTCCTGTCGTGCGGCTGGAGGATCTGAGCGACGAACTGGCCGCGCAGCCCGCGCGGGACCCGGGCGTGGCCGTGGACGGCGAGGACCTGGCGTACGTCATCTTCACCTCCGGGTCGACAGGGCGGCCCAAGGGTGTGATGAACGTGCACGCCGCCCTGCGCAACCGGCTTCTGTGGATGCGGGACGAGTACGGCCTCGGCACCGGCGACCGCGTGCTGCAGAAGACTCCGTTCTCCTTCGACGTGTCGGTGTGGGAGTTCTTCTGGCCGCTGATGACCGGCGCCGTGCTCGTGATGGCGCGGCCCGACGGGCACCGGGACAGTTCCTACCTCGCCCGCACGATCGCCGCCGAGGGCATCACCACGCTCCACTTCGTACCCTCGATGCTGCGGCTCTTCCTGACCGAGCCACCGGAGCACTCGGCCGGCCTGCGCCGTGTCTTCTGCAGCGGCGAGGAGCTCTCGCGTGATCTCCACGACCGGTTCCTCGCCACGCACGGCGCCGAACTGCACAACCTGTACGGGCCCACCGAGGCCGCCATCGACGTCACCTTCTGGCACTGCCGTCCGCAAGACGACCGGCGCCCGGTGCCGATCGGCCGCCCCATCGCCAACACCCGCATGTACGTCCTGGACCGGCACGACCGCCCGGTCCCGGCCGGTGTTCCCGGTGAACTGTGCGTCGGCGGACGGGGGCTGGCCCGCGGGTACGTCAACCGCCCGGAGCTGACCGCCGAGCGGTTCACGGACGATCCGTTCGTGCCCGGGGCCCGGATCTACCGCACCGGCGACCTCGCCCGGCACCGCGGCGACGGCGCTCTGGAGTTCCTCGGTCGCCTCGATCATCAGGTCAAGCTCCGCGGCCAGCGCCTCGAGCCGGGCGAGATCGAGGCCGTGCTGACCCGGCACCCGGCGGTCCGCGAAGCGGTCGTGATCGCCCACGAGTCCGGCCCCGGCGATGTCCGCCTGGCCGCATACGTGACCGCGGCGGCCTCGAAGCCGCCCACGGCCGGGGATCTCACCGGTCATCTGCGCGAGCAGCTCCCCGAGTACATGGTCCCGTCCTTCTTCACCGTCCTCGGCGCCCTTCCGCTGACCCCGAGCGGGAAGACCGACCGCAAGGCCCTGCCCGCGCCGCGGCCCGGCCACGGCGATCCGGGCGCCCGGTACGTCGCCCCCGGGGCCGGCCTGGCGCAGGAGCTCGCGGGCCTGTGGCGCGACCTGCTCAAAGTGGAGCGGGTCGGATCCCGCGACAACTTCTTCGACCTGGGCGGACACTCGCTGCTCATGGCCGAGTTCCGGACCCGTCTGGCCACCACGACCGGTCGCGACGTGACCATGGTCGAGCTCTTCCAGCACCCCACGATCGAATCCCTCACCGCCTTCCTCGAAGGTGCCCGCAGCGAGCCCGGCGCCGCCGCGAGCGGCGCCCGGGAGCGCGCACAGAACCGACGTCATTCCCGTACGCGGCGGCAACAGGTGGCCGAACGCCGGACGTCCTCTCGCGGAGACAGGTGATCCACATGTCACAGCAGCATCACGGACCGGACCAGCAGCGCGAGCAGGACCAGGACCTCGACCGGATCGCCGTCGTCGGCATGGCGGGCCGCTTCCCGGGCGCCGACGACGTGGACGGCTTCTGGGACGGGCTCACGCAGGGGCGTGAGGGCATCACCGTCCTGACCGAGGAGGAGCTCGTCGCGTCCGGGGTCGACCCCGGGACGGCGGGCCACGACGGCTATGTCGGTGCCAAGGGTTCCCTGGCCGGCGCGGACCTGTTCGACGAGAAGTTCTTCGGGTACAGCCCGCGCGAGGCCGAGCTGCTGGACCCCCAGCATCGCGTCTTCCTCGAGTGCGCCTGGCATGCCCTGGAGTCGGCCGGGGTCGACCCGGGCCGGTTCGAGGGCCGGATCGGCGTCTTCGCGGGCGCGGGCCTGAACACGTACCTGTTGTCCAACCTCATGAACAACCAGCAGGTCCTGGACGCGTCCGGCATGTACCAGGTGATGCTCGCCTCGGACAAGGACTTCCTGGCCACGCGAGCCGCCTACAAACTCGGGTTCAAGGGGCCCGCGATCACCGTGCAGACGGCCTGCTCCACCTCGCTGACCGCGGTCCACCTCGCCTCGCAGAGCCTGCTCGACGGAGAGTGCGACATCGCTCTGGCCGGCGGGGTCTCGGTCAGCTCGCCGCTGCGGGGCGGCTATCAGTACGAGCCCGGCGGCATCCTCTCCCCCGACGGCACCTGCCGTGCCTTCGACGCGGACGCCCAGGGCACGGTGCCCGGCAACGGTGTCGGCATCGTGGTGCTGCGCCGCCTGAATGACGCGCGGGCCGACGGGGACCGCGTCGACGCGGTCGTCCTGGCCAGCGCGGTCAACAACGACGGCTCACTCAAGGCCGGCTACACCGCGCCGAGCGTCGACGGACAGGCCGAGGTCATCGCCGAGGCCCTGGCCCTCGCCGCCGTCTCCCCCGAGACCGTCGGCTACGTGGAGACCCACGGCACCGGCACGCCACTGGGCGACCCCATCGAAATCGCCGCCCTCACCCGTGCCCATCGCGCGGGCACCGACGCACAGGGCTACTGCGCGATCGGCTCGGTGAAGAGCAACATCGGCCATCTCGACGCCGCGGCCGGTGTGACCGGCCTGATCAAGGCGGTCCTCGCGCTGCGGCACGAGGCGATTCCTCCGACGCTTCACTGCGAACGCCCCAACCCTGCCCTGGAGTTGGACAGCAGTCCGTTCTTCGTGAACACGGAGCTGCGCCCCTGGCCCCGCGCGGGCCGGCCGCGCCGGGCCGGAGTCAGCTCCTTCGGTATCGGCGGCACCAACGTGCACGTCGTCCTGGAGGAAGCACCCCCCGAACAGCCGGACCGGCCCGCGCGGACCCCGGAGGACGGCGACACACCAGTGCGCCTGCTGCCGCTGTCCGCGAAGTCCGGCCCCGCGCTGGCCGAGGCGGCCGGGCTCCTGGCGGACCGTCTGGAGGGCGACGCCGGGGTGGACCTGGACGCCGTCGCCCACACCCTGGCCCAGCGCCGGACGCCGTTCGCCCACCGGGCCACCGTGGTCGCCCGTTCCACCGGCGAGGCGGTCACCGCGCTGCGCCGACTCGCCCGATCCGCTCCCGCCGCCCGCGCCACCGCGTCCGACGACGCTCCGGTCGCGTTCCTCTTCCCCGGCCAGGGCGCCCAGTACCCGGGCATGGCCCGGGACCTCTACGCGCGGGGCGGGGTGTTCGCCGAGGAGTTCGACCGCTGCGCGGAGCTGTTCGCACCACATCTGGGCGAGGATCTGCGCGCCCTGGTGTTCGCGGATGACTCCGCGAACACGGCCGACCGGCTGCGCCGGACCCGATTCGCCCAGCCCGCGCTCTTCTCGGTGGAATTCGCCCTGGCCCGGCTGTGGCAGTCGTGGGGCGCCACGCCGCGCGCGATGGCCGGGCACAGCATCGGCGAGTACGTCGCCGCCTGTCTGGCGGGCGTGTTCACCCTGCGGGACGCCGCCCGGCTGGTCGCCGCGCGGGGCCGGCTTGTCCAGGAGATGGCGCCCGGGGCCATGCTCAGCGTCTTCCTCTCCGGGCAGGAGACCTCCGCCCGGCTCGGCGAGGGCGAGGACCTCACGATCGCCGCCGTGAACTCCACGGAGCTCACCGTGGTCTCCGGGCCTGTGGAAGCGATCGACGCCCTGCAGCGGCGGCTCGGCGCCGAGGGCGTGGGCTGCCGCCGGCTGCACACCTCGCATGCCTTCCACTCGCCCGCCATGGACGCGGCCGTCGTTCCGTTCGTCGACCTGGTCCGTACCGTCACTCTGTCGGTCCCCGAGGTCCCGTTCCTGTCGAACGTCACGGGCACCTGGATCACCGACGAGCAGGCCACGGACCCCGAGTACTGGGGCACGCATCTGCGTCGGCCGGTGCGCTTCCGTGACGCCCTCGGCGCGCTTCTGGCCGACCCCGGGCTGGTGCTCCTGGAAGTCGGTCCCGGCCAGAACCTCGCCAACTTCGCCCGGGCCCATGGTGACTGGTCCACGAGCCGGACCGTCGTGGGCTCCCTTCGCCACCCCGGCGAGGACGTCACGGACGACGCCCACCTGCTCGCGCAGCTCGGCGCCGCCTGGGCCGTCGGCGTCGCCGTGGACTGGGAGGCGCTCCAGGGCCCGGCTCGGCACCGCCCAGTACGGCTGCCCGGATATCCGTTCCAGCGGCGCCGCTACTGGGTCGAGGCCACCGATCGCGCCCACGGCTCCCGGCCCGCCGTCACCTCGCAGGACGGCTGGTTCTCGACGCCCGGATGGCAGCGGCTCACCCTGCCGGCCCCGAGCGCCGGCACCGGGGACACCTGGGTCGTCCTCGGCGCCGGGCTCCCCCTCGGCGACGCACTCGCCGACCGGCTGGAGCGCGACGGCGACCCCGTCGTCCGCGTCGGCGCCGGCACCGCGCGGGAACAGACCGGCACGAACTCCTGGACCCTGGACCCCGCCGACCGCGACCACCTGTCCGCGCTCACCCGCTCCCTGGCCCTGCCTCCCCTCACGGACGGGGACGGGCGGCGCCTTCGCTTCGTCCACCTGTGGAGCACGGCGGACGGGGACATGGAGCCGTCGGCACCCGACGCGCAGCGGCTCGACGCCGCGCGGCGCACCGGGTTCGACAGCCTCCTCGCGCTGGCCCAGGCTCTCGGCGCCGAGAAGCCGGCCGTCCCGGTCACGGTCGACGTGCTGTGCCACGGCGTGTACGACGTCACCGGCGACGAGCCGCTGCTGCCCGAGCACGCCCTGCTGCTCGGCGCGGCCACGGTCATCCCTCAGGAGACGTCCGGCACCGCCTGCCGGATCCTGGACCTCACCCGTGCCGCCCTGGACACCCCGGGTGAGGATGCCGTCCGAGCCGTGCTCGCCGCCCTGGCCCAAGACGGTGGCGGAACCGAATTCGCCCTGCGCGGCCGGCACCTGTGGGCACGCGGCTTCGACCAGGTCGGCTGGATCGCCCCGGCGCCCGCCGACGGCACCGAGCACACCGGACTGCGCGACGGCGGCGTGTACCTCATCACCGGCGGCCTCGGCGGCCTCGGTCTGGCGCTCGCCGAGCAGATCGCCTCCACCGCCGACCGGCCGGTCCTCGGCCTGCTGGGCCGTTCCGACTTCGCGGCGCCCGCCGACTGGGACGCCCACCTGAGGGAACACGACGACGGCGACGCCGTCAGCATCCGGATCCGGCGGCTGCGGCACCTGGAGTCCCTCGGCGCCCGCGTGCTGGTGCTGCGGGCCGATGTCACCGACGAGAAACAGATGCGCCGCGCCGTCGAGGAACTGCGGGACGCGGCGGGTCCGTTGAACGGCGTCGTGCACGCCGCCGGGCTGCCCTCCCAGGGCCTGATCGTCACCAAGTCCCCGGCCGACGCCGGCGAGGTCCTGGCGGCCAAGACCCACGGGCTGATCGTCCTCGACACGGTCTGCGGCGCGGAGGACCTGGACTTCCTGCTGCTGTGCTCGTCCGTGAGCGCTGTCCTCGGCGGCCCCGGACAGAGCGACTACGCCGCCGCCAACGCGTTCCTCGACGCGTGGGCGCAGCACAAGCGCCGTGCCGGGCTGCCCGTCACCTCGGTCGGCTGGGACACCTGGCGGAACGTCGGCATGGCGGCCGGGCTGGAGAACCGGTTCGGCCTCGACTCCGGCACTCCGCTGACGGGCCACCCGCTTCTGAGGCGTCTGGTGCAGTCCACGTCCACCTCCCGCACGTACGCGACGGTGTTCAGCACAGAGGAGAGCTGGATCGTCGGCGACCACCGCATCCAGGGGCACGGGCTCGTACCGGGCACCGCCTATCTCGAACTCGTCCGGGCCGCGGTCGCCGAGCAGGCCGGCGGGCGGGACATCGAGATCGGTGACGTGCAGTACATGGTGCCGGTGGTCGTCCCCGACGGGCGGATCCGCGAGGTGTTCACCACCGTGGAGGAGCGTGACGGGAACTGGTCCTTCGCCGTGCGGAGCAAGTCCGGCTCGCCCGAGTCGGTGACCTGGACCGATCACGCGCGCGGCAGCGTGACCTTCCACGAGCCCGCCCCGAGGGTCGTCCGCGACCTGGCCGAGCTGCGCGACCGCTGCCAGGCCACCGAAGTGCTCGACACGGACGAGTCGATCAAGCTCGGGCTCGGGCTCGACCGGTTCGAGAAGGGCGGCCCGATCGAGTTCTCCTTCGGACCGCGCTGGCGGTGTATGAAGGAGATCCTGGTCGGCCCCGACCGGGTGATGGCCACGCTGCGGCTCGACGAGGAGTTCCACGGCGACCTCGACCACTACCTGCTGCACCCGGCTCTGCTCGACGCGGCCGGCGGCACCGCACGGGTCCACGCACCGGACACGTACTACCTGCCGTTCAGCTACCGCAGTCTGCGGGCCTTCCACGGCCTGACCAGCACCGTGCACGCCTACGTCGAGGTGAAGGGTGCGACGGACTCCGCAGGGGAGACCAGCACCTGTGACATCGAACTCCTCGCGCCGGACGGTCTGCTGCTGGCCCGGATCGGCGACTTCACCATCAAGCGGATCAACGACCCGGAGGGCCTGGGGCGACAGATCCTCGACGCCGTCGTGGCGCCCGAGGCGGACGAAGCCGGTGTCCAGGGGCACGGCGGGGTTCTGCGGACCCTGGCCGAGGGCATCAGCGAGCAGCAGGGCCAGGACGTCTTCGCCCGGCTCCTCGCGACGCCTGGTCTGCCCGCCCACCTCGTCGTCTCCCGGCGCGATCTCGCGGAACTGCGCGAGCTGGCCCGGTCCCTGACGCCGGAGCTGCTCGAACAGGAGATGGGACAGCTCTCGCTGCCCGGCGGCAGCCACCCGCGGCCGGATCTCGACACGCCGTACGTCGCTCCCCGCACCTCCCGGGAGCGAGAGATCGCCGAGGTGTGGCAGGAGGTGCTCGGTCTGGACCGGGTCGGTGTGGACGACGACTTCTTCGCCCTCGGCGGCCACTCCCTGGGCGCTGTGCAGATCAGCACCCGGCTCACGTCCCGCCTCGGTGTGGAGCTGGACCTGAGGGCCTTCTTCGAGCAGCCCACCGTCGCGTACACCGCCGGCCTGCTGGAGGCGGGCGCGGGCGCGCCGCCGCGGGCCGAGAGCGTCATCGAGGTGCTCAGCCGTGACGAGCCGGAGCCTGGCGTGGACCTGGAGCGACTCTCGGAGCTGTCCGACGACGAGGTGGAAGCGGCACTGCTCCGGCTGCTGGCGTCCGACGGCGCGCACCAGGACCAGGAGGACACGGAATGAGCGGGACCGACCGGGCCGGCGTGGCCCTGGTGGCGGGTGGATCGCGCGGCATCGGCCGCGCGGTCGCGCTGCGCCTCGCCGAGGACGGCTACGACGTGGCGGTGTGCTACGCCTCCGACAGCGCCGCCGCGACGAGCCTGAAGAAGGAGCTCGACGCGCTGGGCCGGGCGTCGTACGTGCGGCGGGCCGATGTCGGCGACAGCGTGGCGGTGGAGGAGTTCGTCGACGGGGCCGAGGAGGCCCTCGGCGCGGTGGACATCGCCGTGGCCTCGGCCGCCGTGCTGCGTGACGGCCCGTTGGCGGCGATGGAGGACGACGACTGGGCCGCCGTCCAGCGGGTGAACCTCGACGGCACCTACTACGTCTGCCGGACCGTCATCAACGGCATGATCGAGCGCCGGCGCGGCGCGATCGTGACGATGTCGTCCATCGCGGGACTGCACGGCAACGCCGGCCAGACCAACTACGCCGCCTCCAAGGCCGGGATCATCGGGTTCACCAAGTCGCTGGCCCGCGAGGTCGGCCGGTACGGGGTACGCGCCAACGTGGTCGTGCCCGGGTTCGTCGAGACGGATCCCGTCGCGGCGCTCCCGGACGAGGTGCGGGAACGGTTTCGTGAGCGCATCCCGCTGGGGCGGTTCGGCACGCCCCAGGAGATCGCCGGCCTCGTCGCGTACCTGCTCTCGCCCCAAGCCGCGTACATCACCGGCTCGGCCTTCCAGATCGACGGCGGGGTGGCCGTCTGACATCCGGCCCCACACACCCCACAGCGGCACCCATGACGGCTCCGGGACGGGGACACGACCTTGCAGATCCAGGCTGACACCCGACGGTGCGTCGGCGCGGGCATGTGCGCGCTGACCGCACCCGACCTCTTCGACCAGTCCGAACACGACGGGACCGTCGTCCTGCTACGGCCGGACGTGACCGGGCCGGAAGCGGCCGAAGCCGCACGCCACGCGGTGCACTGCTGTCCCTCGGGCGCCCTCACGCTGACCGACTGACCTGACGTCTCCCGGTGCGCGGAGCTCCGCCGCGCACACCGGCCTGACGAAGGAGGAACACCTCATGCAGAACCCCTGGTTCGCCCAGCGGGAACCGCGGGAGGAAGAGGGCGGGATACGCCTCTTCTGCCTCCCTTACGCGGGCGGCAGTGCCTCGGCCTACCGGGCCTGGTCCGGCCTGGCCCCTGACCGGGTGCGGGTGCATCCGCTGGAGCTGCCGGGCCGCGGCACTCGCTGGGGCGAGACCCCGGTGGCCAGGATGCCGCTGATGACCGAGTCGCTGGCCGAAGCACTCGCGAAGCGTCTGGACCGGCCCTACGCGTTGTTCGGCCACAGCATGGGTGCGCTCATCGCCTTCGAACTCACCCGGACCCTGCGGGCGAAGGGCCTGCCACTGCCCAGGCACCTGTTCGTCTCCGGCTCGAATGGGCCCGACCTGCCCCGCACCCGGCGGCCGATCCACACGGCGCCGGACACCGAGGTGGTGGAGGAGTTGCGCTTCCTCGGCGGCACGCCGGCCGAACTTCTGGAGGACCCCGCGCTGATGAAGCTGGTGCTGCCCGCACTGCGCGCCGATTTCTCACTCCTGGAGACGTACCGGTACCACGCGCAGTCTCCGCTGCCCGTGCCCATGACCGTGTTCGGAGGCGACCGCGACCCCCTGGTGAAGAGCGGACAGTTGCACCGATGGCTGCGTCAGACGAGCGCCGCCGGACGCCTGGAGATCCTGCCCGGCGAGCACTTCTTCCTGCACTCGGCCGCGGCCAGGATGCTGACGACGATCACCGAGGACCTGGCCCCGCTGGAGGCGCTGCCCGACCCCGCCGCGCAACGGGACGTGGTCTGACCGGCCCCTCCCGGTCTCTCCTCCTCCGGAACACGGCCCTTGAAGGAATCGTGACCGTTTCCACCGCCCGGCAGCCGGATCGTCTCCGTCGCCCACCGCCGGCCGAACCTGGACGACACCCTCACCGACCGCGCCGCCGCCTTCACCGCCTGGGTCGGGGAGTTCGGCGCCGCCCGCGGCATCCCCGAAGAGGTGGGATGCTCAGCGTCTCGCCCGGTTGCACCTCCAGCAGCGTCTTGCTCTTCGCCGCCACGCCTCACCGCCGTCCATGCCGATCCGCACCGCGGCGAGACCACCGCTACCGAAACCCCGGCCGTGCGCGCCTGGTCGGTCGGGCGCCACGCCGAACTCTCCGCGAACCCACCTGGGTTGCAACGGTCTCGCAACGTGGCATCGCGCAGACTCGATACCGACCGCCGGCCAGGGACGGCCGGCGCGGTCCGAGGGAGGCCACGCTCATGACCCGTTACGCCGCACCCGGCACCGAGGG